>CBJMYK010000022.1:0-12079 GCA_966433795.1 uncultured Thiobacillus sp.
TCTGGGCGGTCTTCCTGGGGGCGGGGATGGGAGCCTTCCTGGGAATCCTCGGCGGGTACTATGGGCGCTGGGTGGACTACCTCGTGCAACGTTCTGGCGAAGCGTTCGCGGCGTTCCCGTCGGGTGCGCTGACGCGGGCCCACGCCGACGTCAAGACCTTCGTCTTCGAGCGGCTTGCGGGCGCGATGCGCGAGCAGGGCTATACGGCGAACGAGGTCGACGCGGTGCTGAGCCTCAGGCCGACACGCCTTCACCTGATACCGAAACAGCTCGAGGCGGTGCGTGCTTTTGCGGAATTGCCGGAAGCTGCCGCGCTCGCCGCCGCCAACAAGCGCGTCGGCAATATCCTCAAGAAATCCAACGACGAGGCGAGTGCGCTGGCCGACCCGGCCCGCTTCGTCGAATCTGCGGAAACCGTGCTCTTCGCGGCGCTCGGCAAGATCGGGCCGGACGCCGACACGGCGTTTGCCGCGGGCGACTACACGGCCTCGCTGCAGGCGCTCGCCGCACTGAAGACCCCGGTCGACGCCTTCTTCGATCACGTGATGGTCAACGCCGACGATCCGGCCCTGAAAGCCAACCGCCTCGCGCTCCTGAAGCAGCTGCACACGACGATGAACCGGGTGGCTGACATCTCCCGCCTGGCCGCCTAAACTTTAGCCATGAAACTCATCATTCTCGACCGCGACGGCGTCATCAACTTCGATTCCGACCAGTTCATCAAGTCGCCGGACGAATGGAAGCCGATTCCCGGCAGCCTCGAAGCGATCGGGCGCCTGACGCGCGAGGGCTGGCGGGTCGTGGTCGCGACCAACCAGTCGGGGCTCGCGCGCGGCCTGTTCGAGATGGCGACCCTGAACGCCATCCACGGCAAGATGCACCGCGCCGTCGCCCAGGCGGGCGGGCGTATCGAGGCGATCTTTTATTGCCCGCACGCGGCCGACATGAATTGCGGCTGCCGCAAACCGAAGCCCGGTTTGTTCACCGAAATCGCCGCGCGCTATGCCCGCGACCTGCACGATGTGCCGGCGATCGGCGATTCGCTGCGCGATCTGCTCGCGGCCGCGACTGTGGGGGCACGTCCCCTGCTCGTGCGCACGGGCAAAGGCGAGCGCACGCTCGCGGCGGGAGGCATTCCGGCGAACACGCCGGTTTATTCGGATCTCAGCGAGGCCGTCGATCACCTGCTCAAGGCCGTCGCATGAGCCTCGTCCGCTCGGTGGTGTTCGCGGTCCTGCAGACCGCGCTGACGATCCTTTTCAGTCTGGTCGCCCTGCTCTCCTTCCCGTTTTCGGCGCACGCCCGCTATCGCCTGATCACGGGTTACAACCACACCGTGATCTGGCTCGCGCGCTGGGTGCTCGGCATCCGCTATGTCGTCGAGGGTCGCGAGCATCTGCCTGGGCAACCCGCGGTCATCCTCGCCAAGCACCAGTCTGCGTGGGAGACCGTGGCTTTCCTGTTCCTGTTTCCGCCGGTCTCGCCGGTGATCAAGCAGGAACTCCTGAAAGTACCTTTCTTCGGCTGGGCCTTCCGCATGCTCTCGCCGATCGCCATCGATCGCGGCGCGGGACGCGAAGCGCTCAAGCAGATCGTCAGGCAAGGCAAGGACAAGCTCGCGCAGGGGTTCTGGGTGTTGGTGTTCCCTGAGGGCACGCGTGTGGCGCCGGGGGAGAAGGGCCGCTATGGCATCGGCGGCGCGTGGCTCGCAGCCGAGTCGGGCGCGCCGGTCGTGCCGGTGGCGCACAACGCGGGCGAGGTGTGGCCGAAGAACGCCTTCGTCAAGCGTCCGGGAACGATCACCGTGCGCATCGGCCCCGCGATCGACAGTCGCGAGAAGAGCGCGGCCGAGCTTACGCGCTTGGTCGAAGCATGGATCGAAGCGGAAATGACGAGGTTGCCTCCTGCTGCCGCACGGCAATAGCGGCGTCCTGCAGCTCGGCGAGACGCTCGTGCCCTACCGGCTGCGCCGCTCGCGCCGCCGCAGGACGCTCGGTCTGACCGTCACGGCGGGGGAAGTCCGCATCCACGCGCCGAGCTGGACGCCGCGCGCCGAGATCGAGCGCTACGTACACGCCCAGCACGACTGGCTGAGCCGCGCCTGGGGGCGCATGCAGGCCCGCGCGCCGCAGGGCGCCGCCGGTGCGATCTGCGAAGTCCGCTATCTCGGCCGCGTGCTGTGCCTCGATGTCAGACCTTCGTTGTTCGACGACGTGCAGCGTGTGGGCGAGACGCTGCGGGTCCATCTGTCCGCAGGGCAGGACGCAAATACCGTGGTCAGGGCGTGGCTGCGGGAGCGTGCGGCGCGCATGCTGGCGTGGCGCCTCGCGCGATTGTCGCGGCGGCTCGGGCGCGCGCCGAGTCGTTTCGCGCTCTCCGACGCCCGGACACAGTGGGGCAGCTGCACCCGGGGGGGCCACGTCCGGCTGAATTGGCGTCTGGTGCAGGCGCCGCTCCCGATCATCGACTACGTCGCCGCGCACGAACTGGCCCATCTCGTGCACCTCGACCATTCGCCGCGTTTCTGGCAACAGGTCGCGCAGTTGTGTCCCGAGTCGCTCGCGCGGCGTGCCGAGTTGCGCGGCCTCGGCGCGGGGCTCTTTGAGCTGTGAAAAAGCGTTTTTCCTGGCTGCCGGCTGCCTAAACTGAAACGGCAAACGCTGCGGACGCGGTAAAGCCGCGGCCGGATATTCGGCAAAACTGATCGGAGGCGAAAAACTCATGCGAATTCTCCATACCATGCTGCGCGTCGGCGATCTCGACCGCTCGATCGATTTCTACAGCCATGTGCTCGGAATGGAGCTGTTGCGACGCAAGGATTACCCGGGCGGAAAATTCACCCTGGCTTTTCTCGGCTACGAGTCTGAAGACCGCGCCGCGGCGCTCGAGTTGACCTACAACTGGGGCGTCGACAAGTACGAGATAGGCAGGGGCTACGGCCATATTGCGCTCGAGGCCGACGACGCCTCCGCCGCCTGCGACGCGGCGGCTGCCAAAGGCGCGCGCATCCTGCGCCCGGCGGGCCCCATGTCGCATGGCAGCACGGTCATCGCCTTCATCGAGGACCCCGACGGTTATCCGATCGAGTTCATCCAGAAGGGAACGGCCGGCTGGGTCAAGGAGTGGGCGGAGTAGGACGCCCCCCGCCGGGTCTTAGCCGCTGATCGCCTTGGTGATCAGCGGAATCAACGGCTCCGGCAGCTTGATTTTGCCGGCCAGCGCGAAGGCCTGCGCGTCCTTCGACATCTTGCTCCAGGTGCGGCGGATGATGTCGATCCACTTCGCTTCGTCGTACTCGGGCTTGCTTTGGGCGAAATCAAGCATGTAATGCTCGATGAAGACCAGGTTGGCGATGTCTTCGACGAGCTGCGACTCCGGGTTGACCTTGATGCCCCGTTTGCCGACCGCTTTCTTTACACGCTCAATCATCGCCTCGTCGTACCCGGCGTGGCGCATCAATTCCCCGGCGGTGTCGGCGTGGAAGGTGTACAGTCCGGTGCGCCACGCGTGGTAGCCCTCCTTGGTCATCGGATAAGCGTTGCGTGGCACCGTCCAGCGCCGGATATGCTGCGCGCGCACTGCCAGCCGCGCAGCTTCTGAGGCGTCGGGGGCGAAACGCGCGAGCATTTCGGACATCCGCCGTCCGTAGAGCAGTTCCTTCGGCTGGCCGTCCTGCTGGTTGGGGTCTTCCGCATTGGCGGCGTCGAACAAGGCGATGGCCTGGTCGTAGCGGGTTTCGGTATCGATCATTTCTGGCTTTCCTGAGGTATATGTCTTCCGGTTTCAGCCCGAGACCACGGGCAGAATCCACAATTCGACGCGCCGGTTCAGGCGGCGACCGTCTTCGGTGCTGTTGTCCGCGCGCGGCTCGGTCTCGCCCTTACCGTAGGATTCGAGGCGTAGCGGATTGACGTTCTGTCCGGCGAAATAGTCCAGAACCGACTGCGCACGCCTTTGCGAGAGCGCCTGATTGTACTGCGTAGTGCCGACGCTGTCGGTATGCCCGATCACCGTCACCGTGGTCTTGCCGTATTGATTCAGCACCCTCGAAATCTTGTCGAGCGTCGGCAGATAGCCGGCCTTCAACACCGCGGAGTCGTTATCGAAACCCGTGTTCGCGGTCATGCTGACGAGCAGCGCATTGTCGCTCGCGCGTTTTTCGACGCTGATGTCGCCGTGTTCGATCTCCGGGCGAAGCTGCTTCTGCAGGTCCTTGGCCTGCTGGTCCATGTAGTAGCCGACCCCGGCCCCTGTCAGCCCGCCACCGACCGCGCCGATCAGCGCGCCCTTGCCGCGGTTCTTGTGGTTGATGATGGCGCCCAGCGCCGCGCCGCTCACGGTCCCGATCACCGCGCCCTTCTGGGTCTTGCTCAGATCGCGCGGCTCACCCAGATCGTTGGTGGTGCAGCCAGCGAGCAGCAGGGCGCTCAGCAGCGGTGCAACGAGGTATGGCTTGTGCATGGATAACTCCTTTTCGTTGAAAGTGTGATCGACTCGGACAGCAGGCCCGCGGTCGCAGGTTCAAACGCTTTGCACGGCCATCGACCTCGCGCCGGATTTCTGTCGCGGCCCGGGCGGCGCGCATGCTGCGAGAGCGGATCGTCCCCTAATCATAGCGGACTGGTCGATCCGGCCACTGCGCCGGTCGCCATCCCCTCCTCAACGACCGGCCACGTGCGCAGTCATCGCCTCGTAGTCGGCTACGCGCAGGGCTTCCGCGCGCAGCCCGGGATCTATTCCGAGCGCCGCGAAATCCCCCGGCTCCAGCAGGCCGGCGAGCGTATTCTTGAGCGTCTTGCGCCGCTGCGAAAACGCGGCGGCGACGACGCGTGCGAAGAGCGCCTCGTCGAGCGCGACGATCTCGGCCGGCGTTTTGGGAATCAGGCGCACGACCGCCGACTCAACCTTGGGTGGCGGATTGAAGGCGGTAGGGGGCACATCGAGCAGCCATTCCATATGGAAACGGCGCTGCAGCATGATCGACAGGCGGCCGTAGTCGGACGTTCCCGGAGCCGCCACCATGCGCTCGACGACCTCCTTCTGCAGCATGAAATGCATGTCGCGGATCGACGCGGAAAACTCGAGTAGATGGAACAGCAGCGGTGTCGAAATATTGTAGGGTAGGTTGCCGACCACGCGCAGGCGTTCGCCGAGGCTCGCGAAGTCGAACTTCAGCGCGTCGCCCGCGTGAAGCGTGAGGCGTTCCGGCGCCCAGGTTTTCTGCAGCCGCGCGATGATGTCGCGATCGAGTTCGACGGCGTGGAGATGCGGCAATCGTTCCAGCAGCGGACGCGTCAAGGCGCCAAGGCCCGGGCCGATCTCGACGACGGTGTCGCCCGCTTGCGGCTGGATCGCGTTGACGATCGCGTGGATGATTCCGTCGTCGATCAGAAAGTTCTGGCCAAAGCGTTTGCGCGGTGTGTGCATGGTCGGAGTAAGAATCAGGCCGCGAAGCGAAACCGGGAGTGGCAGGCGGGCGCTAGCGCGCCGGACCGGCTTGCTCCGCCATCTCGATCGCCATCTCGATCGCGGCGACGAGGCTGCCGACTTCGGCACGGCCGCTGCCCGCGAGGTCGAGCGCCGTGCCGTGATCGACCGAGGTGCGGATGAAGGGCAGACCGAGCGTCACGTTCACCGCGCTGCCGAAACTTGCGTACTTGAGCACGGGCAGGCCCTGGTCGTGATACATCGCCAGCACGGCGTCGCAGGGTTCGACGCGGATCCGGGAAAACAGCGTGTCGGCGGGCAGCGGGCCGACGAGGTCGAAACCCTCGGCGCGCAGGCCCGCGAGCACCGGTGCGATGACGTCGATCTCCTCGCGACCGAGGTGGCCCGATTCGCCGGCGTGCGGATTGAGTCCGGCGACTGCGATGCGCGGCCGCGGGATGCCGAATCTGCGCTGCAAGTCGGCGTGGAGGATGCGAACGACTTCGTCGAGCAGTTCGGGTGTGATGGCGTCGGCCACGGCGCGTAGTGGCAGGTGCGTCGTCGCGAGCGCCACGCGCAGGTCGCCGCCGGCCAGCATCATGACGACGCGTCGCGTGCCGCTGTGCTCGGCGAGATATTCGGTATGGCCTGTGAAGGAAAAGCCGGCATCGTTGATGACGCCCTTGTGCACCGGCGCCGTGACGAGCGCCTGGTAGGCGCCGCTCCTGCAGCCGGCGAGGGCGGCGTCGAGCAATGCCAGCACGTGCCCGCTGTTGCGGCTGTCGAGTTTCCCGGGTGTGACGGGCGCCGTGACCGGAATGTGGCGCAGGTGTAGCGTTCCGCGGCGATGTTCGGGCACGCGCTCGCCGGTGTCGAATTCGAGCTCGACGCCCAGCTTCGTCGCGCGCGTTCGCAGCACCTGCGCGTCGCCGAGTACCGACAGACGGCAGGGCAGCGACCGCTGCGACAGCGCAATGCACAGATCGGGTCCGATCCCCGCAGGCTCGCCCGCCGTCAGCGCGAGCACTGGGAGGTTCACCGCGCGCTCACCCTCGCCTCACGGCTCAATCGATCGGCCGCAATTCGACGTAGGCCGCGTCGCGTATCTGCCGGACCCAGTCCTGGAAGGCCTCTTCAGCCTTGCGCTCACGGATCGCCTGGCGCGCCATCAGCTTCTGGCGCTCCTGCGTCACGTCCTGGTTGCGGCGTTCGAGGACCTGGATCAGGTGCCAACCGAAAGGCGACTGGACCGGCGCGCTGACCTCGCCGGGCTGCAGCGCGTTCATCGCCTTCTCGAAGTCGGGGACGGTGTCGCCCGGATTGATCCAGCCGAGGTCGCCGCCTTTCGACGCACTCGCGTCCTCGGAATGCAGGCGCGCGAGTTCGTCGAACTTGACGCCGTTGTCGATGCGCTCCTTCAGTTGCAGCAGACGGTTGCGCGCGTCGGCCTCGGAGGTGAGCTCGTTGGTCTTGATCAGGATGTGCCGGGCGTGCGTCTGGGTCACGCTGAGCGTCGCGTCGAGGCCGCGCTTGTCGATGAGCTTGAGGATGTGGAAACCGTTACCGCTTCGCAGCAGGGGACTGATCTCGCCCGGCTGCAGCGGCCTCAAGGCCTCGACGAACAATGCCGGCAGCTTGCCGCTGGGGCGCCAGCCGAAGCTGCCGCCTTTCAAGGCGTCGGGTGCGTCGGAATGGCTGGCAGACAATTGCGCGAAATCGGCGCCGGCGGCGAGCTGGGCAAGGATGTCCTCGGCCCGCGCGCGCCGCTCCTTGATCTGTTCGGGGGAAGCGTTCTCGGGCACGCTCACGAGGATATGGGCGAAGTTGTATTCGGTTTCCACGCCTTGCTGGGCCTGGGTTTGCAGATAGCCTTCGATTTCCGCCTCGCTGACCGAGATGCGGTTGTCGACGTCGCGTTCGCGCGCGCGGGCGATGAGGAGCTCATTGCGGATGGTGTTACGCATGGAGTCGAGCGTCTGGCCTTCTTTTTCGAGCGCCGCCTGCAAGCCCGCCATGTCGAGTTTGTTCTGTGCGGCAATGCGCTGGAGCGCGCGTTCGACCAGCGTCGGGTCGGCGCGCACACCGGTGTTGCGGGCATGCTGCTGCAGCGCAAGTTCCGTCACCATGCGCTCGAGCAGTTGTTTTTCGAGCACCTCTCGGCGCGGCAGCGGCGTGTTCTGCCGCGACAGATTCCTCACCACCTCGTCGTAGCGCTTGGCGAGCTCCTGGCGCGTGATGACTTCGTCGTTGACGACGGCGACGATGTGATTGAGCGGCAGGATGGCGGCCTGCGCCGGTAATAGGGTCGATGCGGCGAGGAGGAGCGTCAGCCCCCATTGCGAGAAGCGTCGTTCAGGGCGTTTGAGAAATTTCATTGCTTGGCCTGTATCCGGGAACACTTTGTTTCAGAACATCGAGTGGGTTGGAACCCAGGCGACCCATTCCATTCAGTTCCAACTGGAAGAACAGCGCGTCGGTCGACTGGTCTTCCTTCGTGGCAAGACGCTGGAACACCGCGCGCAGCGCCCAGCAACCGCCATTGTATTCAAGCCCGGCGAGTCCTTCGACGAGCTTGTCGTCCTGGAACGAGTAGTTGTAGCGGAACATGCCGTACCAGCGATTGCCGAGCGGCCACTGTGCGGACAGGTCGATCTGCTCGGTCGTTTGGTCAATGAAGCGATAGCCGAAGTTCACGGAGCGGCCCGGGCCGGGACGGTAGGAGGCGCCGATGTTCTGGCGGATGACCGTGCCGTTCTGGGTGTCGAACTGCCAGGCGGTGTCGACGCGCCAGTCGCGCGTGATCTGGCCGCTCACCGCGGCAAGCAGATCGGTCGTATTGTCGGTCCGCGGGTCCACGCCAGGCAGCGTGACCTGTTGCGCCGCGAAGTAGTAGCGCTGGCCGAGCGTTACCTGCAGACGCTCGAGACCGCTGTCGGCTTCGACGAAACGGCTCGTCACCGCGACGGTCAACTGGTTCGCGTCGTTGATGCGGTCGCCGCCGATGAACTGGTTGGCGGTGAACATCTGCGCGTAGCTGAAATCCAGTTGCCCGGTGTCGAAGATAGGGATGTCGTCCTGATTGCGGTAGGGCGCGTAGACGTAGTAGACGCGGGGTTCGAGCGTCTGCTCGTAATCGACGCCGCCGAAACGCATCGGCCGATCGAAGGCGACGCCGCTGTCGAGGCTGAAGATCGGCACGTTGCGGACGATGTTCCTGTCGCCCGCGCGCTCGTCGAGCGCGTAATAGGTGCTATGCCATCCGATCTGCGGCGTAAGGAATCCATAAGCATTGACGAGCGGCATACGCAGCGTCGGGTATGCGAGAACGCGCGTGCCCTCGATTTCCGTCGGATGGGCGAAACGCGTGGCTTCGCTCTCGAACGTGAATTCGAACCTGCCGAAGGTCTGGGCCGCCCCCAGGCGGGCGTGCGGCAGGCGCGCGTAGGGCTCGGCGATTCGCGTCGACGAGGTCGAATCCTGCAGGGTCTGGAAGCTTTGCGCGCGCAGTTCGGCGTTCCAGTTGGGATGCTGCGTCGTCAGCCACAGTTCGCGGTTGAGGTGGCTGATCGAGGTGATCGAAATCAGGTTGGAGAGGTCGCGGAAATAATCGTCGTCGGACACCCGGTCGAACCGCATGCCTGCCTGCGTGTTCGCGTTGAGGCGATAGGTGTTGTTGAGGGCGACGCTCCAGCGCGTGCGCGCGGCCTCGCTGTCGTTCAGGTATTCCACGCGGTTCACGCCCTGGACGTCTTCGAGCAGATAGCGGAATTCGCCGCCGAGTTGCAGTCCACGCTTCGACAACAGACGCGGATAGAGCGTGGCGTCGTAGTTGGGCGCGAGATTCAGGTAATAAGGCACGACGATGTCGAGACCACTGCGTTCGGTCGTACCGATCGTCGGTGCGAGTATGCCGCTCTTGCGCGCGTTGCTGAGCGGGAAGTTCATCCAGGGCGTGTACAGGATCGGCACGCCGAGAAAGCGCAACGAGGCGTGGTGGGCGGTACCGACGTTGCGGCTGCGATCGATGTCGAGGTCCGCGATCTTGAGGTACCAGTCCTCGTTGTCCACCGAACAGGTCGTATAGGTCGCGTCGGCGAGGCTGAAATTGTTCTCGTCGATGAAGTCGATCCGCTCGGCGTCGCCCCGCCCCGGCTCGCCGACGAAGCGGTAGACCGGCTGGGTCAGCTGTCCGCTGTAGTCGTCGAGATCGATGTTGAGCGAGTCGCCCGTCACCAAGAGGGCAGGCTGTTCGAGCCTCACCTTCCCGCGCGCTTCGACCGTGTTCTCGCGGCTGTTGTAGCGCAACCAGTCGGCGAAGAAGTTGCGGCCCGCCTGGCGGGCTTCGACGCGGCCCGCTGCCTCGATGATTCCGACGGCGGTCGAATCGATCCGGTCGGCGGTGAGGAATAGCGGTCCCTCCTTGCCAGCGACCGCCGAACCTTTCAACTCGACGTCCTTTTTCAGCGCGAACCCGCTCGCCCCTGCCAGAGAGGCGTTCAGCAACAGCGCAGCGAGGGTGAAACCTGGCAGGGCGGACAAGCGATGTAAAATCCGGAGTTCGTTATTCGGAGTCGACCGGCAGTGGAACGTTTGCAAGCATTACAGGGCTGGGCCGCACGACAGCTGGGCCAAGAATCTGTCGATATCGCCCCGGCGTCGGCGGACGCAAGCTTTCGCCGTTATTTTCGCGTCACTGCCAAAGGCCGCGATTATATCGTGATGGACGCGCCGCCGGCGCACGAGGATTGCGGACCTTTTGTCGCGATCGCCCGGCTGTTCGGCGACGCCGGTGTACACGTTCCGCGGGTGCTGGCGCAGGATCTGACCCAGGGCTTCCTGCTCCTGACCGATCTCGGCGACACCACTTTTCTGACCGCGCTGACCCGGGCAGGAAAGGATCCGGGCGTCGCACGTGCGCTCTACCTGGCGTCGAACGACGCACTGATCCGCATCCAGCAGGCGAGCCGGCCGGGCGTGCTGCCGGAATACGACCGCGCGCTGCTGACCCGCGAGCTGATGCTGTTTCCCGAGTGGTACGTGACCAAGCACCTGGGCGTCACGATGAAGGACGATCAGAAAACCATTCTCGACACCGTGTTCGAACGCCTGCTCGCCAACAACCTGGCACAGCCCCAGGTCTACGTTCACCGCGACTGGCATTCGCGCAACTTGATGGTCTGCGACCCCAATCCGGGCATTCTCGACTTCCAGGACGCCGTGTACGGCCCCATCACCTACGACCTCGCGTCGATCTACCGCGACGCCTACATCCAGTGGGACGAGGAGCAGCAACTCGACTGGGTGATTCGTTACTGGGAGAAGGCGCGCGCAGCGCACCTGCCCGTGGCCGGGGACTTCGGCGAATTCTGGCGCGACTTCGAATGGATGGGCGCCCAGCGCCACCTCAAGGTGCTCGGAATCTTCGCGCGCCTGTACCACCGCGACAGCAAGGACGGCTATCTCAAGGACATGCCGCTCGTGATGCATTACCTGCGTAGCGTCTGCGGGCGCTACGACGAACTCAAGCCCTTGCTGCTTCTTCTCGACGCGCTCCAGGACAAGCAGCCGCAGGTGGGGTACACCTTTTGAGCGGCGGCGCCTCGGCGATGATTCTCGCGGCCGGGCGCGGCGAACGCATGCGCCCCTTGACCGATCACACGCCGAAACCGCTTTTGCCTGTGGGAGGAAAGCCGCTCATTGTCTGGCACATCGAACGCCTGCGCGCGGCGGGGTTTACGCACGTCGTCATCAACCATGCGCATCTCGGCGAGCAGATCGAGGCGGCGCTCGGGTGCGGCACCGCGCTCGGCGTGTCGATCGACTACTCGCGCGAGCGCAGCGCGCTTGAAACCGCGGGCGGCATCGCGACGGCCTTGCCGCTGATACGGGGCGAGGCCTTCGCGGTGGTCAACGGCGACATCTATTGCGACTACGACTTCGAGCGTCTGGCCGAGCCCCTCGCGCGTCTCCCCGCGTCGACGGACCGGGCCCATCTGGTAATGGTCGACAACCCGCCACAGCATCCACTCGGGGATTTCGTGCTCGATGACGGCCGCGTGAAAAGCGGTGAGGAGTCCGTCGCGCCACGCCCGCGGCTGACTTTTTCGGGCATCGGCGTGTATCACCGCGCGCTTTTCGCCGACCTCAGGGCGGGCGAGAAGGCACCGCTCGCGCCGCTGTTGCGGCAGGCGATGGACGCCGCAGCGGTCAGCGGCGAATACTACGCCGGGCGCTGGACCGACGTCGGCACGCCGGGACGGCTTGCCGCGCTGGACGAGGAACTGAGACGACATGCAGCCTGATTCGGCAATTCACCGCGCGCGTCGCGAACGCGTACTCGAGCAGATGGGCGAGGGCGTCATGGTCATCGCGACCGCGCCCGAAGTGCCGCGCAATCGCGACACCCACTATCCCTACCGCCACGACAGCTATTTCTATTGGCTGACCGGCTTCAACGAACCTGAAGCCGTGGTCGTCCTGATCGGCGGAGCGAGCCCGCGCCACGTCCTCTTCTGCCGCGAACGCAACGAGGAAAGGGAGATCTGGGACGGCTTCCGCTACGGCCCGGCGGCCGCTCGCGAAGCATTCGGTTTCGACGAAGCCTTCTCCTACGACACGCTGCAGACAGAGGTGCCGCGGCTGCTCGAAAACC
>CBJMYK010000023.1:0-11638 GCA_966433795.1 uncultured Thiobacillus sp.
TGCGTGAGCTTCGCGGCGTCTGGTCCAAGGCCGCACCTCGACTCTCCGCGCCCGCGATCGCTGCGGCCCAATCGCTCGGCTACCTCCGGCGTGGCACCGTGAACCCGGAACGCGCGCTCCTCGCACTGCGCGCGCGGTGGCGCGCCGCCGGGCAGGCAGCGGGCGACTTCCCCGAGTTCGAATCGGCGCTCGTGCGTGAGGGCCTCGCTCTACGCCGCCGCAGTCGACGTCACTCCGCTTCGTGATCGGCGGGCGGCAGGTGATGATGGCCAACGCTCACGCGTTTGGCCTGCGGCCCTTCGGCCGCCGACATGTCCTCGATGAATTTGACCGCATCCCCTTCGCCGAGCTGATCGAGGCTGACGTTGACAAGATTGTCGGCGTTGAAATACAACTCTTCGCCATCCGCACGCCGCACGAAACCGTAGCCTTCGTCCGGGTAAAGCCGGACGACCTCGCCGATGAATTCCGTATCGTGGTTCTTGGTCTCCCGCCGCAGGCGCCGGGAATAGTCGTCGAGCTGACGTCTGGCGGCGTCGAAAGCGTCTCGCAGCGCGACATACACGTCCTCGTGCGCGTCCCGATTGACGACGATCTCGCTTCCCGGCACGCCGATGTCGAGGCGCACCTTGAATACCTTGCCCTGATGCTTGTGCTGATGCGGCACCTCGAGCACGACCCGGCACGACATGATGGGCTCGAAAAACGTCTCGAGCTTGTCGGCCTTTTCGCGGATGTGCGCTTCCAGCGCCTCCGAGGGTTCGATGTCGCGGAATGTGATCTGTAGCGGTGTTTTCATCGTCTGGTCCTTCCTTAAGAAACCAAGAGGGGGTTATGCGGCGCCGCACCGGCGTCCGAGCCGCGCGCTAGGCGACTGGAGCCGTTGGCGGCCGTCCCGACCCGGCGTCCCGGTCGATGCGGGCGGCGAGTTCGCGCAGCGCCGGCGAAATCTGTACCGGATACACGAATTCCTCGAGACGACGCAGCGGCTGCGGCAGGCGGTCGAGGCTCTCGGCCGCCGTCATGCGTACCTGAGCCAGGTCCGGCGCCGGCGCAAGGCGCCGTCCGGCCCGCATCGCCGGGCGCAACAGCGGTTCGCCGACCTGCACGTCGCCTTCCAGCGTCACCACGTCGCCCGCCAGACGACCGTCGGCACTGCGCTGGCGGTACACCTGTTTGCATCCGGGCCACGTCGCCTTGCCCTCGGAGCGCTTCCGGCGCGGCTTGCCGGCATACTGCTGCAGCTTGTATGCACAGTCGAGATACGGCAGATCGCACGAGGTTACGAGCCGCGTACCGACGCCGAAACCGTCGATCGGCGCGCCGGCGGCGAGCAGATCGCGCAGCGCATACTCGTCGAGGTCGCCGCTGGCGAAAATGATCACATGCGCCAGCCCGCCCGCGTCGAGTATGGCCCGTACCGCGCGCGCGTGCATGGCCAGGTCGCCCGAGTCGATCCGCACCCCATGAATGCGCAGGCTCGGCCCGAGATCGCGTGCGAGGGCGACGACCTTGTGCGCCGCCGCCTCGGTGTCCCAGGTGTCGATCAGCAATACGACATTGCCCGGTTGCGAGCGGGCGAAGTGCTCGAACGCGTGCGCCTCCTCGTCGTGGGCCTGGACGAAGGAATGGGCCATAGTGCCGAACAGCGGAATGCCGAACTGCTTGCCGGCGAGAACCGTCGAGGTCCCGGAGAACCCGGCGATATAGCTCGCGCGCGCGACGAGCAGCCCGGCCTCGGCACCGTGGGCGCGGCGCAACCCGAAATCCACGAGCAACTTGTCGGGTGCCATCAATACGGCGCGAGCGGCCTTCGACGCGACCATCGTCTGGAGTTGCAGCAGATTGATGAGGCGGGTCTCGACCAGTTGCGCCTCGCGAAGCGGCGCCGTCACGCGCAGGACGGGCTCGTCGGGGAAGAACGCCGTGCCTTCCGGCATCGCGTCGACGTCCCCGCTGAAGCGCAGCGTTTGTAGTGAATCGAGGAAGGCCGCGCTGAAGCGTCCCGTCGACCGCAGCCAGGCCAGTTCGTCGGGCTCGAAGTGCAGCTGTTCGAGGAACTCCAGCGCCTGTTCGAGTCCGGCCGCCAACAGGAATCCGCGCCCCGGCCGCAATCGGCGAACGAAGAACTCGAACACCGCGGACTCGGCCATCGCCGCGTCGTGATAGGCCTGCAGCATCGTCAATTGGTAGAGGTCGGTCAACAGGACGCTCGCGCATGCATTCAAGAGACGATCTCCTCGACCCTTGTGGGCATTGCGCCGAGCGCGACCATCTGCTGCTCCGCGCGCGCGCCATCGCCCGCTTGCACGTTGACCGCGCGGATCGCGTCGGCAAGCAGCAGGACCTGATAGCCCAGGGCCAGCGCGTCACGCACGCTGTTGAGCACGCAATAGTCGGTGGTGAGCCCACCGACGAACAGCCGTCGAACCCCGGCTCCCCGCAGCCGCCGGTCGAGATCGGTGGCGTTGAAGCCGGAGTAGGCTTCGCGCTCGGGCGTCGCGGCCTTGGAAATCACCACGACGTCGTCCGGCAGGTGCAGCGCGGCAGGGAAGCCTGCGCCCGCTGTGCCGGCGATGCAGTGTGGGGGCCACGGCCCGCCCTGTGCCTCGAAAGACATGTGATCGGGGGGATGCCAGTCGCGGGTGGCGTAGATCGGCAGGCCGCGCGCCCTGAATGCATCGATCATCCGGTTGAGCGGTGTGACCACGGCGTCGCCTTCCTTCACGGCAAGACTGCCGCCCGGCAGGAAATCATTTTGAACGTCGAGGATCAGCAGGGCATCGCCGGCCTCGGGCGTTGGGCGTATAGCGGGACTCGTCGCCATGTGCGTCGTCGGCGCGGGAGGCGCGCGGTTCAGTGGAGTTCCTCGTCTTCGTCGTGATGGAAGACGAGATCCGCGAGGACAACGCGGACCGGCTCGCCGAGCGGCTCCTCGCGCACCGGATGCTCGGCCACGACCACGGCCTGGAAGATCCACTGCTCCTTTTCCAGCCAGCAGTAGCCGAACTGCCCCTTGTAAAAACATTCACGCGATTCCATACCGTCGCCTTTCGCCTGCCAACGCGTTGCTTTCAGTCTGGCACACATTTGTCGGCCTGGTCGGGCGGGCAGCGTCGAGGACTGCCTGCTATAAAAAAGCGACGGTTCATGATTCCCCTCGCCCACAGCCCAGTCTGGAATAGCCATGATTCCCAATTCCACCGATGTTTCGAGCCGCGTCAGCCCCAGGCTGACCGCCCTCCTGCTCAGCCGCGTCAATGACCCGGAGACCGAACAGCCCGTCACACTGATCGCCGTGCGGCGCTTTCTGGCCGATCTGCTGCCGCGCGAATTTCGCGAGGCGGAAAGGCTGCACCGTTTCGACGTCAGCGAATCCCTGCTCGACGAGCTCGATGCGCTGATCGAGGAATTCGGCCAGAACGCGCTCGCCGTGGATTTCGCCCAGGCGTCCGCGAGCGAGGCCTTGTCGCGCGTGATCGAGGCCATGCTCGACGACGAAAACAACGAAAGCCCGCCCACACTCAGCCGGGTACGCGCGGCATTGCTCGGCGGCCTGGGCGCGCGGCTGGTGGGCGAAGGCGTACTGGAGGACGACGAGGACGAGACTTTGCTCGCAGAAATCGACGCCCTGATCGAACAGTTCGGCGAAAACGCCTCGGCCGAGGAGTGTCTGCGCTATGAATGAGCGCGCTGCCGGGTGCCCGAGGTGCTGAGGCGAACCCGCGCACGGCGCGCGCTCGCCCTGGTGTTGATCGTGCTGGGCGGCGCGCTGATCTACCTCGCGCCCGAAGCCTGGGCGGGCGGCGTGGTCGTTCTGGCGCTCGGCGTGCTGCTGGAACTCGCAGGCATCGTTCTCGAACGCCGTGCCTGATTCCGTTGCGTCCTAGTATGAAAGCAGCCCTCGCGCCTCGCACGCCGCCGCAGCGGGCTCGCGCCGCGTCAACATGCCGGCGACAGTCGGCGAAAAACGGTTCTTCGACCTGATAAGGAGCCTCTTGATGAAGACTTTCACCGGCTTTACCCCCGTCCGTCGCGACCGCCTGATCGAGGAGGCGCGGCACGACCCCTACCGGGCTCTGCGCAAACCGCCCGAGCCGACCGTGTGCCCGCAATGCGGCGCGGTGTTCCACGAGGGGCGCTGGCAGTGGCAGGCGAAGCCTGCGAACGCCCATGAGGAAACCTGCCCGGCCTGCCGCCGCATTGAGGACGAGCTCCCGGCCGGCTTCGTATCGATCGGCGGCACTTTTTTTCGGGAGAATCGCGAGGAATTGCTCCGCCTGGTCAGGAACGAGGAGGCGCGCGCCAAGGCGGAACACCCGCTGAAGCGGATCATGAAGATCGAAGACGCGGAGGACGGGGTTCTGGTCACGACGACCGAGATCCATCTCGCCCGCGGCATCGGCGAAGCCCTGCACAACGCGTACCAGGGCGAACTCGAATTCCACTACAACGAGAACGAAAACCTGTTGCGCGTGGTATGGGAACGCTAGAGCGCCGCCCCCGCGCTTTGCCCGGGCGCGCGCGGGCGCCGCGTCCGCAATGCCACGCGGGCAAGACCGCTGAATCCATCCGCTGCGACCGGCGTTCACCCGAAGACCGAGCCACGAACCACTCCGATGCATCCGATCACATTCCGCCTGCCCATCAAGATCCTGCCGCAGCCGGACGAGACGACCTGCGGGCCGACCTGCCTGCATGCCGTCTACCGCTACTGGGGCGACGACGTACCGCTTTCCGCGGTGATCGACCGCACCCACCGGCTCGAACACGGTGGAACGTTCGCGATTTTCCTGGCCTGCGACGCCCTGCGCCAGGGTTACGAGGCCACCATTTACACCTATAACCTGACGGTCTTCGATCCGACCTGGTTCCGCCCCGGCGTCGACATCGCCGAGCGACTCGCGCGACAGCGCGAGGTCAAGCACGACGCGCGGCTGCAGCATGTCACCGAGGGCTATCTCGAGTTTCTAAGATTGGGCGGCAAACTGCGTCTGACCGACCTTTCGCGGCCGCTGATCAAGGGTCTGCTTCGGCGCAATCTGCCGATCATCACCGGCCTGAGCTCGACGTATCTCTATCGGGCGATGCGCGAATACGGGCCCGACGACCAGCCCGACGATCTGCGCGGCTTGCCGTCCGGGCATTTCGTCGTGATCGCCGGCTACGACCGAGAGCGCCACACTCTGCTGGTCGCCGACCCCTATTCGCGTCATCCCTACACGCCCTCCCACGAGTATTGGGTCAGCATCGATCGTGTCATCGGCGCGGTGCTGCTCGGCATCGTTACCCACGACGCCAACCTGCTGTTCATCTACCCGCCGCGCGCGGCGCCGCGGAGGTGAGCATGCGCGTCCTCATCGTCGTCGACGACCCACACGACTGGCCCCTCGACATACCCGGCGTCGAGGTGATCCCCGCCCAGGCCTATCTGACCGATCCGACCTACGGCGACGACCGCTCGGTCAAGATTTTCAACCTCTGCCGCTCCTACCGTTACCAAAGCCTCGGCTACTACGTCTCGCTTCTGGCCGAGGCGCGCGGACACCGCCCGCTTCCGCGGGTCAGCACGATCGAGGATCTGGGCTCGCCGAAGTTGTTGCCGCTGCTGATCGGCGACCTCGACCCGCTGGTCCAGAATGCGCTCGGCCCGATCAAGTCGCAATGCTTCGAGCTCAGCATCTATTTCGGCCGCAACGTCGCAGTTCGCTACGACGCGCTGAGCCAGCAACTGTTCAGCCGTCTGCAGGCCCCGCTGTTGCGCGTGAATTTCGAACGCAGCAACGGCGTTTGGCGTCTCGCCAGCGTGCGCGCGATCGCAGCGAGCGAGATTCCCGTACCGCACCACGACTTCGTCGTCGAGGCCGCGACCGCCTATTTCACCGGCCACCGCCGGCCGGTGCGCAAGAGGCCGGCCCCGCGCTTCAATCTCGCGATCCTGCACGATCCCGCCAACCCCGAGCCCCCCTCCAACCCCCGCGCCATGCGCCGCTTCGAAAAGGCCGCCGAGGAAGTCGGCCTCCAGGTCGAGCTCATCACGCGCAACGACCTCGAGCGTCTGCCGCGCTTCGATGCGCTTTTCATTCGCGACACGACCTACCCCAACCACTACACCTACGCCTTTTCGCGACGCGCCGCGGCCGAAGGTCTGGTCGTGATCGACGACCCTGACTCGATACTCAAATGCAACAACAAGGTCTATCTCGCGGAGCTGCACGTCCGCTACAACATTCCGGCCCCGCGCACGCTGGTCGTGCATCAGGGCAACATCGGCAGCATCGTCGCGACGCTCGGACTGCCCTGCGTGTTGAAGCAGCCCGACAGCTCGGGCTCGCTCGGGGTCGAACGCGTCGACACCGAACGCGATCTGCTCGCCACGGTGAAGGCGATGCTGCGCAAATCCGAACTGATCGTCGCCCAGGAGTGGCTGCCTACACCCTTCGACTGGCGCGTCGGCATCCTCGATCGCCGGCCGCTGTATGTTTGCAAATACTTCATGGCCCCCGGCCACTGGCAGATCGTCAAGCGCGAGCCCGGGCGCAAGGGCTACCAGGAGGGACGCGTCAAGGCGGTCAGCGTGGCCGAGGTGCCGGAGGAAGTCGTGAAGATCGCGCTGCAGACGGCCGACCTGATCGGCGACGGCCTGTATGGCGTCGACGTCAAGGTCGTCGGCAATCGCTGCTACGTCATCGAGGTCAACGACAACCCCAACATCGACGCCGGGAACGAGGATGGCGTGCTCAAGGACGCGCTCTACCGCGAAATCATGGGCTCGTTCGTGCGCCGTCTCGAGGCACGCAAGCTGGGCCACCCCGAATGAGCAGCCCGGACGCGCTGCCGGCGTTCGCCGGATACGGCATCGAATTCGAGTACATGATCGTCGCGCGCGACACCCTCGCGGTGCTGCCGGTCGCCGACCGCCTGCTCGAGGCCGCCGCCGGCCGGCCGACCGCGGCCGTCGCGCGCGGCCTCTTCGGCTGGTCCAACGAGATCGTTTTACATCTAATCGAAATCAAGAATCAGACGCCGGTCCCCTCACTCGCCTCGCTGGTGGCCGGGTTTCAGGCCGAGGTCGCCGCCGCGAGCCGCTTGCTGAGTCCCCTCGGCGCGCGCCTGATGCCGACGGGAATGCATCCGTGGATGGACCCGCGGCGCGAAACCCGGCTGTGGCCGCTCGACCCCGCCGGGATCTACGGCGCCTACGACCGCATCTTCGACTGCCACACTCACGGCCAGGCCAACCTGCAGAGCATGCACGTGAACCTGCCTTTCGCGGGCGATGCGCAGTTTGCCCGCCTGCACGCCGCGATCCGGCTCGTGCTGCCGATCCTGCCGGCCCTTGCGGCGAGTTCGCCGCTCTCCGGGGGGTGCCCGAGCGGTTTCCTCGACACCCGGATGGAGGCCTACGCCGGTGCCGTGCGCCGGGTCCCCACCGTGATCGGCAGCCTCATTCCAGACACCAGCGAGCGGCCCGACGACTACGCCGCGCAGGTGCTCGTACCGATGTATCGTGCCATCGAGCCGTACGACCCGCAAGGCGTGCTGCGGCACGAATGGCTCAACGCCCGCGGCGCGATCCCGCGTTTCGAGCGGGACGCGATCGAAATCCGCGTGATCGACATGCAGGAATGTCCGCAGGCCGACCTGGCGATCGCCGCGGCCACGATCGCCGCGGTGCGCGCGCCCTCCGAGGCGAACTGGTCGCCGCTCGCCGCGCAACAGGCGATCGCCACCGACGTCCTCGCACGCACGCTGAAGGCCTGCGTACGCGACGGCGAGCGAGCGCTCGTCGACGACATCGACTACCTGCGGCTGCTCGGGCTGCCCGCGACGCCCCTACCCGCATCGGACCTGTGGAGCCACTTGATCGAAGCCACCGGGGTCGGCCGGGCGGCGCCCTGGCGCGAACCGCTGCGGCTCATCCGCGACCACGGGCCGCTAGCCCGCCGCGTGCTGCGCGCGCTCGGGCCGGATGCCGCACCGGTGCGCCAACGCGACGTCTACGAAGCCTTGTGCGATTGCCTCGACGGGGGCCGGATGTTCGTGCCGTGAGGCAATGCCTGCGAACGCGCTCCTGATCAGCTGCGAGCACGCCGGTCGTCGTATCCCGGCGCGCTATCGCCGCCTTTTCGCCGGCCACGAAGCGCTGCTGGAAAGTCATCGTGGCCACGATCCGGGCGCGCTCGCGCTCGCGCGTGAACTCGCGGCGGCGTTTGGCGCGCCGCTCTTCTACTCCACGGTCAGCCGCCTGCTCATCGACCTCAATCGCTCGGTCGGCCATCCGCGGCTTTATTCAACGGTCACGCGGCCCCTGCCGGCGGCCGCGCGCCACGAAATCCTCGCACGCTTCTACCTGCCCTATCGCGATCGGGTCCTGGCACACGCCGCCCGGGCCATCGAACACGGACATCGCGTCGTCCATATTTCCTCGCACAGCTTCACGCCCGTGCTCGACGGCGAAGCGCGTAGGGCCGACGTCGGGCTCCTCTACGACCCGACACGTCGCGGCGAGAGCGCGCTGGCCCGCGCCTGGCAGAGCCGCCTGGAAGCCCTCGGCCCGGAGTGGAAAGTACGCCGCAACTATCCTTACCGCGGCAGCTCGGACGGCTTGACGGCCCATCTCCGCAAACGCTTCCCGCCGGACCGGTACGTCGGCGTGGAACTCGAAATCAATCAAAAACACGTCTTCGCCGGCGGGCGCACCTGGAAAAGGCTGCGCCGGCTATTGATCGAGACGCTGGCCGACGCGCTATAAGACGCGGCGACTCGCGTTCAAGGCTGCGCGCCGCCTACAATCAGAGCGTCGACACTTCCGCTCGCTCCCGGTGACGAACCTTCCGATCTCGACTCGACTGCTGTTGAGCTACCTCCTCGTCGCCGTGCTGCCGCTTGCCGGCCTGGCTGCGTTCTACCTCGCCTCCTTCGAGCGGTCGCTCGGCCGAACCGTGCTCGCGAACATGGCGAACATCGCCGACAAGAAAGCCGCCCAGATCGAAAGCTACCTGAGCGAACGGTCCGAGGACGTCGCGCAACTCGCCCTGCGCCCCTCGGTGCGCGAGGGGATCGTCGAACTCGAACGCGCCTTTCACGCGGGCGGCCCGACCGCACCGGCCTATCGCGAAGCGGCGCTCCGCCTGCGGCGGGCGCTCGAAGACGGTCGCGACGCCGCCGGGTTTTATGACCTGCTGCTGATCGATGCCGAAGGCGACGTGCTGTTCACGCTCAAGCGCGAGCTCGATCTTTTTTCGAATTTTCGCGACGGGCCCTATCGCGACACCACCTTGGCGGCCGGCTATGCGCACGCCATGCGCAGCGGCAAGCCGCTGCTCACGCGCTTCGCGCGCTACGCCCCATCCGGCAATCGCCCCACGGCTTTTTTCGTAACGCCTCTGCAGCG
Source organism: uncultured Thiobacillus sp. (assembly GCA_966433795.1). GTDB lineage: Bacteria > Pseudomonadota > Gammaproteobacteria > Burkholderiales > Thiobacillaceae > Thiobacillus. The sequence continues at coordinate 9,398 of CBJMYK010000023.1, forward strand.
CAACGGCCGCACCACCGGCGCGCTCGCCCTGCAGCTCGACGTGCAAAAACTCATGACCGTGACCGTCGACCGCATCGGCCTGGGCCACACCGGCGAAACCGTCCTGGCGCAGCGCGACGGCGCCACGGCGTACTACACGGGCCCGCTGCGCCACGTGCGCAACGCCGCCTACCGCTATCGCGTGCCACTCGCGCACGCCGCCGCCCCGATGACGGCAGCGCTCGCCGGGAAAAACGGCGACGGCCTCGTGCGCGACTACGCTGGAATCGACACGGTCGCCGCCTGGCGTTATCTGCCTGGGCTGAAGTGGGGCATGGTCGTAAAAATCGACGCCGAGGAAGCGTTCGCGCCGGCGCGCCGCATGCGCCGGCTGACCTATGCCGCACTCGCGCTGTTCCTCCTGCTGTCAGGCGCCACCGCCTATCTGCTCGGGCGCCGGTTCGCCCGACCGATTCGCGCGATGACCCGCGTGGCCGGCCAGATCGCCGCGGGCGACCTGCGCCAGCGCGTGCCGCAGGGCGGCGCCGACGAGTTCGGGCGCCTGGCGGGTGCATTCAATCACATGGCCGACGCGCTGGCCGCGTCCTACGACAACCTCGAGGCGGAGGTGGAAAAGCGCTCTCACGAACTGCGTAAAATCTCGGCGCTGCAGGCCGCGATCCTCGACCATGCGGGGGCGCTGGTCGTGGTCATCGACCGGGAAGGCCGCATCCGCCGCTTCAACCGCGCGTGCGAGGCCTTGACGCAGTATTCCTTCGCCGAGGTCGAAGGACGCCCGGTATGGGATTTCATCCCGCCCGAGGAACGACCGGCCGTACAGGGCGAAGCGTTTGCGGCCCTCGTCAACGATCCCGAGTGGTCGCGCAGCACGCTCACCAATCACTGGATCGCACGCGATGGCAGCCGCCGTCTGATCGAATGGTCCAACTCCGTGTTGCGCGACGCACAGGGCAAAGTGGAATTCGTCGTCGCCGTGGGCAACGACGTCACCGAAAAAATGCGGGCGGAAGCCGCACTCAAGGAAAGCGAGAGCCGGCTCAAGGAAGCGCAACGTATCGCGCAGGTCGGCAGCTGGGTGCTCGATCTGGTCACCGGAAGGCTGAGCTGGTCGGACGAGGTGTTTCGAATTTTCGAGACCGACCCGGCGGGGTTCGGCCAGTCATACGAGGCCTTCCTCGACGCACTTCATCCAGAAGATCGCGACCGCGTGAACAAGGCCTACATGCATTCGATCGCGGCCCACGCGCCCTACGATATCGTCCACCGGCTTCGTCTGCCGGACGGGCGCGTGAAATGGCTGCACGAACGCTGCGAGACGCGATACGACAGCGAGGGAAATCCGATCGCCTCCTACGGCACCGTGCAGGACATCACGGCCCGCAAGGAACGGGAGGACGCGCTGCGGCTCTACGCGAGCATTTTCGAGCACAGCGGCGAGGCGATCCTGATCACCGACCAGGCGCGACGCATCATCGCGGTGAACCCGGCCTTCACCAACCTGACGGGCTACGCGCTCGACGATATCCGCGGCGAGGAACCGACCATTCTCGCCGCGGGGCAAACGTCCGACGAAGGCTACCGCAGCATGTGGGCGTCGCTCGAGCAATCGGGCTACTGGCAGGGTGAAATCATCGACCGCCGCAAGGACGGCACGCTCTATCCAAAGTGGATGGCGGTATCGGTCGTGCGCGATGCAGACGGCGCCCTCACCCATTACGTCGCGAGTTTCACCGACATCACGGAGCGCAAGCTCGCCGAGGCACAGATCAGACAGCTCGCGTATCACGACCCGCTCACCGGGCTCAGCAATCGCTTCAGTCTGCAGACGCAGCTCGACCAGGCCCTCGCGCTCGCGCGTCGCGAACAGCGCACCCTGGCGGTCGTCTTCCTCGACCTCGACCGCTTCAAGGCGATCAACGACAGCCTCGGTCACGCCCTCGGCGACCAATTGCTGGTCGAGGTCGCCCGTCGTCTGCGCGACAACGTACGCGACAGCGACATCGTCGCACGCCTCGGCGGCGACGAGTTCGTCGTCGTGCTGACCGAAGTGGGCGACGCCGCGGGTGCCGCGCGGGTGGCCGACAAGCTGCTGGGCGCGCTGGTTCCGCGCTACCGGATCGGCGGTCATGCGCTGCATGCCAGCGCGAGCATGGGGATCGCGCTCTATCCGCACGACGGCGATAACGCCGACGCTTTGATGAAGAGCGCCGATACCGCGATGTATCACGCCAAATCGCTCGG
>CBJMYK010000024.1:0-11582 GCA_966433795.1 uncultured Thiobacillus sp.
GATTTCGCCTTCGGACTTGTGATAGATCAGGATGCGCGTGCGTTTTTCGTCGAAGCGCAGGTAGACACGCCGCCCGCTGACTTTGACGATGTCGCGCGGCCCGACCTTGCTGCCGACGGTCGCCGTCTCGCCATTGACCTGCACCCGACCTTCGGCGATCCATTCTTCCATCTCGCGGCGCGAGCCCAGCCCGGCCGATGCGAGCGCCTTGTGCAGCCGCTCGCTTGGGGCTTCGGGCGCGGTCGCCTGGTGCAGGCGGCTCGCCGCGCGCCCCAGCGGAGCGGTCGGCGAACGGCGGATGGGGGATGCGGGTCGGGCCATGAATTCAAGTAGTCTCGGTGACTGCGCGCTCAGGCGCAGCGGGGGCACGGGCGGTTTCGATCACCGCGCCGAAGGTCGGGGAGACGTCATTGTCCTGCAATTCCTCCCGTAATTCAGGAATAAGTGCGGTTTCGTCGGGCGTGACGAGCGTCCCGAGCTCCTCGAGCGGCGGCAGTTCGGACAATGTGCGCAACCCGAGGTCGCTGAGGAAGTGGCCGGTGGTCCCGAATAGCGCAGGCCGGCCGGGGACGTCACGATGACCGATGGCCTCGATCCAGCCACGTTCCTCGAGCGTCTTGATGATGTTCGGATTGACCGACACACCGCGGATGTCCTCGATGTCGCCGCGCGTCACAGGCTGGCGATAGGCGATGATGGCGAGCGTCTCAAGCACTGCGCGCGAGTAGCGCGGCGGTTTCTCGTTTTTCAGCCGCGACAGCCACGGCTGCATTTCGGCACGGGTCTGGAAACGCCAGCCGTCCGCGACCTGGATCAGTTCGACGCCGCGACCGTGCCACGCTGCGCGCAGTTCGTCGAGCGCCCCGCGCAAGACCTCGCTCGACAGATCGTGTTCGAACATGCGCTTGAGATCGGCGAGCGTCAGCGGTTCGATCGCCGCGAGCAGCGCTGCTTCGAGAACGACTTTCAGGTCGTCGGGATGATTACTCGGTTGCAGATTCATGAAGCTTCACGTAGATGGGTGCGAACGGTTCGGCCTGCGTCACGTCTAGCAGGGTCTCCTTGGTCAATTCCAGGATCGCGAGGAAGGTCACCACGAGTTCGTGGACCGTCGAAGACTCTGGGAACAGTTCCTTGAATTCCATGAATTCGCCCGGCGTGAGCCGTTTCAGGATGCGGCTCATGTGTTCGCGGATCGAAAGTTCCTGGCGGCCGATGCGGTGATGGGTCCGGTTCTTGGCGCGCGACAGGATCGCAAGCCAGGCCGCGGCGAGTTCTTCCGGGTGCAGGCTCGGGAGGCGTTTGGCGGCCGCGGGCAGGAAGACGCTGACGGTATCGAAGTCGCGCCCGGCCTGCGGCAAGGCGTCGAGTTGCGCGCCGGCGCGTTTCATCTGCTCGTACTCGAGCAGGCGTCGCACCAGTTCTGCGCGCGGATCCTCGCCCTCGCCCGCTTCCTCGGTCTGCTCGCGCCGCGGCAGCAGCATGCGCGACTTGATGTCGATCAGCACCGCCGCCATCAGCAGATATTCGGCCGCGAGTTCGAGCCGGGTCGCCCGCGCGGCCTCGACATAGGCCATGTATTGCCGGGTCAGCGCCGCCATCGGGATGTCGAGCACGTCGAGGTTCTGGCGCCGGATCAGGTACAGCAGAAGGTCGAGCGGACCTTCGAAGGCTTCGAGAAAGACTTCGAGCGCGTCGGGCGGGATGTAGAGGTCTTGCGGGAGTTCGGTGAGCGGCTCGCCGCGCACTTTGATAAGGGGCTGGGGCGGCGTTTCGAGAGGCGGATCGAGAAGCACGGCTTCATTCATGTCCGCATTTTACCCCGAGGCGCGCCGCAGCCGTCGGTCGAAGGCCGGCCGTTAGCTGAGCAGCGGCTCGATTGTAGACGTCGCCCCGCCCCTCGCGGCGAACGGTCCTTTCGGGGCCGGCCCTGAATAGGAATATGGCGCAGGGCGGTCGGCGACCCAGCTTTCCTCCCTTGTATTTTACCGAACGGTCAACTAGGATCCTTTTCATGAATACCGCGACCGACACCCGCTCCCGCATCATCGCCGCAGCCAAGCCGCGTTTCCACTCCCGCAGCTACGCCAATGTGGGCATCCAGGAAATCTGCGAAAGCGCCGGGGTGCAGAAAGGCAGCTTTTATCACTTCTTCCCGTCCAAGCGTGACCTCGTGATGGCCGTGATCGACGAATTTGCAGACGAGTGGGCCAACGGCTTCGTCGCCGAGGCCTTCGACGAAGCCTTGCCGCCACTCGAGCGGATCAACTATCTGCTCGACGCCGTCTATTTCTGGCAGAAATCGGTCAAACAGGTGCACGGCCGCATGCTCGGATGCATCTTCGGTAATCTCACGCTCGAGGTGAGCACGCAGGACGACATCCTGCGTGCCAAGCTGCTCGCGATTTTCACGCGCGCGAAGTCGCGCTTCAAAGAAACGCTCGACGACGCCGTGGAAACGGGTGCCCTAGCGCCGCTCGACTCGGGTCTGACCGCCGAGGCCATGCTCGCCTATCTCGAAGGCGTGATTCTTCTCGCCAAGGCACAAAACGACCCCGAGCTGATATATCGTCTCGGCCCCGCCGTGACGAGTCTAAGCATCGAAAAGAAAAAACCGTGAACGTCGCGCACACAGGGTTTCGCTTTGCTTTTAACCGCCATCCCCGTCGGGGAATGCAGTGTGGCGGTCGTCCCCCGGCATTTTTTCGCCGAATCTGTTGACCGAACGGTCATCTACTTCCAAGGAGGCTAAGCATGAGCACGAACGCAACGCAGTCCCTCGACACACGCGGAATGAACTGTCCGCTGCCGATTCTCAAAACCAAGAAGGCGCTCGCAGCACTGGCGGCCGGCCAAACGCTCGCCGTCACGGCGACCGACCCCGGCTCGCTGAAGGACATGCAGGCCTTCTGCAAGCAGACCGGGAATGAGTTGGTCGCATCGAGCGCCAATCAGGGCGAGTTCGAGTTTCTGATCCGCAAGGCGTAAGGAGACGACCATGGGCGCCGTTGACAAGATCACCCAGGGCTTGGATCCCTCGCTGTTGAACCAGTGGTTCGATGAACGCTTCGAAGCGCGCATGGCCGAACGCGAAGCCGCGCACGTGCCCTCGCTCGCGATCATCGCGACCAAAGGCACGATGGACTGGGCGTATCCACCCTTCATTCTCGCCTCGACCGCCGGCGCGCTCGGCTGGGACGTCTCGATATTCTTCACCTTCTACGGGCTCGAACTGCTGAAGAAGGACCTCCACCTGCAAGTGAGTCCGCTCGGCAACCCGAGCATGCCCATGAAGATGCCGTTCGGCCCGCAGTGGCTGCGCGACATCAACTGGAAGGTGCCGAACGTCGTGATGGCGGGCGTACCAGGGTTTGAAAAGGCCGCGACCAGCCTCATGGAGCAGACCGTGAAGAACAAGGGCGTGGCGAGCATCGAGGAATTGCGCCGCGCCTGCATCGAGGCCGACGTCAAGCTCGTCGCGTGCCAGATGACGGTCGACCTGTTCGGCTATTCACAGGACGAATTCATCCCGGAAATCAACGACTGGATCGGTGCGGCGAGCTTCCTCGCCATCGCACAGAAATCCGACGTCAATCTCTTCGTCTGAAACCTCGCCCCGATCCTCTGCCCGCCCGCGTCCGGTGATCGCGTCCCAAAGCCTGAGCGCGGTGTGCGGCGTGGATTAGCCGGGCTGCCGCGGCTCGACGCGCGGGCCGAAAATGACGTCGGCGACGTCGCGGTAACGCTTGGCGAAATGCACGGTCAGGCCCGCCCGGATGTGTTCCGGCAGCTTGTCGAAGTCGCGGCGGTTGGCTTCGGGAAGGATCAGTTCGCTGATGCCGACCCGGCGCGCCGCGATCACCTTCTCGCGGATGCCCCCCACGGGCAGAACCTGTCCGGTCAGCGTGAGTTCGCCGGTCATCGCGACGGGCCGCGCGATCTTCGCGTTCTTGGCGAGCGACAGCAATGCGCTCGCCATCGTGACGCCGGCACTCGGGCCGTCCTTGGGCGTGGCGCCCTCGGGCACGTGAAGGTGGACGAAGCTCGTATCGAAGAAGGTGCGATCAGCGCCGTAGTCCTTGAGGTGCGAGGCGACGTAGCTGTAGGCAATCTCGGCTGATTCGCGCATGACCTCTCCGAGCTTGCCGGTCAGCTTGAAACCGCGGTTGAGCGTATGCACGCGCGTCGCTTCGACCGGCAGCGTCGCACCGCCCATCGCGGTCCAGGCGAGGCCGGTGACGACGCCGACGCCCGACAGCGGCCGTTCGCGCACGAACACCGGCTTGTCGAGATACGCCTCGATCTCGCGCACGCCAATCTTGATCGGCGTTTCAACGCCCCCAAGAATCTTGACGACCGCCTTGCGCGCGACCCGGCCGAGTTGTTTTTCGAGATTGCGCACACCGGCCTCGCGGGCATAACCCTCGATCACGTGACGCAGTGCGCTTTCTGTGATCGTCAGCTGATTCTTCTTGAGCCCCGCCCGTTCAAGCACGCGCGGCCATAGATGGTGCTTCGCGATGTCGATCTTTTCGGCCGTGATGTAGCCCGAGAGGCGGATGACCTCCATGCGGTCGAGCAGCGCCGAAGGAATCGAAAAATCGTTCGCGGTGCAGATGAAGAGCGCCTTCGACAGGTCGAAGCGCACGTCGAGATAGTGGTCGAGGAAATCGGCGTTCTGCTCGGGGTCGAGCACCTCGAGCAGCGCCGACGCCGGGTCGCCCTGGTAGCTCGCGCCGATCTTGTCGACCTCGTCGAGCATGATGACGGGGTTGGCCGAGCCCGCTTCCTTCAGCGCCTGGACGAACTTGCCCGGCATCGCCCCGATGTAGGTGCGGCGGTGGCCCTTGATCTCGGCCTCGTCGCGCATACCGCCGACCGAGAAGCGGAAGAACTTACGGCCGAGCGCCTCGGCGATCGATTTTCCGATCGAGGTCTTGCCGACACCGGGAGGGCCGATCAGCAGCAGGATCGAGCCCGCCATCTCGCCGCGCATCGCGCCGACCGCGAGGAATTCGATGATGCGGTCCTTAACGTCGTCGAGCCCGTCGTGGTCGCGGTCGAGGATGCGGCGCGCGCGGCCGAGGTCGATCTTGTCCTGGGTATGCACGCCCCACGGCAGCACGGTGAGCCAGTCGAGGTAGTTGCGGGTGACGGTGTACTCGGCCGAGCCCGTTTCGAGCAGCGAGAGCTTGTGCATTTCCTCGTCGATGCGCTTTTTCGCCTGCTCCGGCAGCACGAGTTTGGCGATGCGCTCGCGAAAGCTGTCGAGCTCGGCGGTCTTGTCGTCCTTCGCGATGCCGAGTTCTTTCTGGATCGCCTTCAACTGCTGGCGCAGGAAGAATTCGCGCTGCTGCTCGCTCATTTTTTCGTCGACCTTTTCGCGGATCTGCGACTGCAGCCGTGCGACGTCGAGTTCCTTCTTCAGTAGAACGAGCACCTTTTCCATGCGCTTCTTGAGGCTGAAGGCCTCCAGCACGTCCTGCAATTCGAGCTTCGACGCGGTCGTGAGGCTGGCGGCGAAGTCGGTCAATTGCGACGGTTCGTTGGGGCCGAAGCGATTGAGAAAGAACTTGAGCTCCTCGGAATACAGCGGATTGAGCGGCAGCAACTCCTTGATCGTATTGATGATCGCGATCGAATAGGCACGGATCTCCTCTGATTCTGGCTTGCCGGTCTCGTTGGGGTAATCGACCCGCACCTTGTAGGGCGGCCGCTCCGACAGCCACTCGACGACGCGAAAACGTCGTACGCCTTCGGCGATGAATTGCATCTTGCCGTCCGTGCGGACCGGGTGATGGATGCGTACGGCCGTGCCGACGGTCTGGAAATCGCCGCGCGCCACGTCGTCCGTGTTATCGGGCTTGACGACCACGAGGCCAACCATGTGCTGCGGCGTTTCACCGATCGCCTCGACCGTCGACAGCCATGGCGCTTCGTTCATCAGCAGCGGCAACGTCTGCGCCGGGAAAAACGGCTTCTCGGTCAGGGGCAGCAGATAAAGCTCGGACGGCAGTACGGGCGCGGCCGGCAGGCGTCGATCTTCGGGAATGACTTCGCCTTCGAGCGCCGCATTATTGGAATCGTTGGGCATGCAGGATCCTTCTCAATTCGAACAGCGGAACTGGAAGTATCGGGTCTATCCTCAGCTTTTCAAGGCGCGGTGCTTACGGGGATTTCGGCGACCGGATCGGGCATCGCGGAGAGAATCATCAATTCGACCCGACGATTGCGCGCGCGGCCTTCGGCCGTATCGTTCGATGCGATTGGTTGACTCGCTTCGCGTCCGATCGCAAACAGACGCGCCGGGGCGATGCCGCTGTCGGCAAGCAGGCGTACGACGCTCGTCGCGCGCACCGCCGACAATTCCCAGTTCGACGCGAACACGGAATTGCTGATTGGAACGACGTCGGTATGCCCCGTGATCTCGAGGTTGAACGGCTCGTTCTTGAGCTGCGCGGCGACCGCACGCAACACCGCAAGCGATTCAGAGGCGAGTTCGGCGCGTCCGGGTTCGAACAGCACGTTCGCGTTGATCTCGATGCTGACGCCGCGTCGGCTCTGCGTCACGCGCACCTTTCCTTCCTTGACGAGCGGCCCCATCACGTCGAGCAGATTGCTCGCCACCTCGGTCATGTGTGCCTGTTCCTCGAGCGCCTGCTGCTGCCTCAGGCTGCGTTGCCGGACTTCGGGCGGCAGTGCCGCGCCGGATAACTGCGGCACCGGAAGCTCGGCGGTCGATTTCCCGAAGGCGCCGCCCAGGGCATTGGCGAGCACGCGGTACTTGCCTTCGTTGACCGCGGAAACCGCGTACATGACGACGAAGAAGGCGAACAGAAGCGTGATGAAGTCGGCATAGGAAATCAGCCAGCGATCGTGGTTCTCGTGGTCGAAGTCGATGCGGCGGCGCCTGCGCATCAGAGATAGCCCTTCAGCCTGGCCTCGATGATGCGCGGGTTGTCGCCTTGGGCGATCGCGATGAGTCCGTCGCAGACGATTTCGCGTTCGGTGATGCGTTCGGCGATCGTGAACTTGATCTTGTTGGCGATCGGCAGGAACAGAAGATTGGCGAGCCCGACGCCATAGATCGTAGCGACGAAGGCGACCGCAATGCCTGTGCCGAGCTTGCTCGGATCGGTCAGATTTTCCATGACGTGGATCAGCCCGATGACGGCGCCGAGGATCCCGAGCGTCGGGGCGTAGCCGCCGGCCACCTCCCACACGCGTGCCGCCTGCCGTTCGGCGGTTTCAAAGCCGACGATCTGCACGTCGAGTGTCTCGCGAAGCTTCGTCGCGTCGGCGCCATCGATCAGCAACTGCAGCCCGGCGCGCTGGAAAGGGTCGCGCGTCATGTTGAGGTGTTTCTCGAGCGCAAGAATGCTCTCCTGCCGCGCCGTGTGCGACCACTGGATGACGCGCCGGATCAGGGTCGACGCTTCGGAAGGCGGCGGTCGGAACGCCCATTTCGCCATGCGCACGCCCTTCAGGAAAACCGGCAAGGGATGGTGCAGCAACACCGCAGCGAGCGTGCCGACGACGACGATGAGCAAGGCCGCCGGCTGGACGAAAAGCCCGATATGCCCGCCTTCCATCGCCTGACCGCCGAGCACCGCGGCGAGGCCGAGCGCGAGTCCGATTACGCTGCTGCGATCCACGCATCCTCCTTGAGCCGGGCGCGCAGCCGCGCGATCGCCTGGCCGTGCAGCTGGCAGATGCGCGATTCGCTGACGCCGAACACCTCGCTGATCTCGCGCAAATTGAGTTCCTGCTCGTAATACAAGGACATCAGGAGCTGCTCACGCTCGGGCAGATTCTCGATGCCGGCGATGATGCAGGCTCTCAGATTGGCGTCGAGCAGCTGCGGCAGCGGCATGCTCGCCTCATCGGCGGACTGCTTGTCGAGGAAGGAATCGTCCTCGTCGGACTCGCCGAAGTCCTCGAAGTAGAGCAACTGGTGGCCGCGCGCGTCGCCAAGCATGGACTGGTACTCGGCGAGCGGGATTTTCATCGCCTCGGCGATTTCGCCCTCGCTCGGTTGGCGCCCCAATTGGTGCTGCAGCGCGCCGATGGCCTGCTCGATCTTGCGCATGGACTGGCGCGCGCTGCGCGGCATCCAGTCGGATTGCCGCAACTCGTCGATCATCGAGCCGCGGATGCGCTGGATCGCGTAGGCCTCGAATTGCGCGCTCTGGGCCTCGTCGTAGCGGCTGATCGCGTCGAGCAGGCCGATCATCCCCGCCTGCACGAGGTCGTCTTCCTCGACGCTAGGCGGCAGCCGGCCCATCATGTGGTGCGCGAGCCGCTTGACCATCGGCATGTACTGCTCCAGCAGATCGTTTTTTTCGCTCTTCGCGGTCTTGCCGCTTGCGGTGTACATCCCTTACCCCCTCCTGCACGCTTCTGCGAGGCGTCCGCCCTGGATCACGCGTTGCATGAAACCGCCGAGTCCGCCGAGGCTTGCCGGCTGCGGCCAGCGCAACAGACCGTCGGCGAGGGTGCGGAAGTGCGAGGTCGACTGCGCGACCGGGAACGCATCGACGACCGAGGTGCGCAGCCGGTTCGCGCGGTTCAGCCGTTCGTCCAGCGGAATGTAGCCAAGATAGTCGACCGACACGCCGAGATATTGCTCGGCGGTACGTGAAAAATTGCGCGCCACGGCCTGGGCCTGCTCCGCCGACTCCGCGCGGTTGAGAAGCAGACGGAACTGGCGCTTGCCGAAGTTGTGCGCCAGGCGCTTGACGAGCGTATAGGCCTCGGTGATCGCAGCGTTGCCCGGGGGCAGCACGACCATGATTTCCGACGCCGCGAGACCGAGCGGCAAGGCGTCCGGATCGGTCGCTTCCTCCATGTCGACGAGCACGACGTCGACGCCGCACTGCAAACGGTCGAAGCGCTGCGCCAGCCATTCCTGATCACGCTCCGACAGCGAACCGAGCTGCTTGAAACCGCCGCCGAGCGGCAATACCTGCACGTTGTCGGGGCCGGTCAGGATCAATGCGTCCAGGTTGCACCGCCCTGCCAGCACGTCCGCGACGTCGTAGCGCGGCGCGAGGCCGAACGCGGCGGCGGCGCCGCGGCCGTGCCGATCCTGGTCGACGATGAGCACGTCGCGTCCCGAGCGCGCCAGGGCGACGGCGAGATTGGCGGTCGCCGCGGTCTTGCCGGCGTTCTTCTGGCCCGACATCACGGTGATGACCTGGAACCCGGTCTGCCCGAGCAGGCGGCGCAGGCCGGCGGCCTGATCGCTGACGAACTTATCCAAGGGCCACCGCGCTTTCACGGTAAGCCGCCGATTGGCCGGCGAGCGCGAACGCAAGCTCGTTTTCCTCGAGCTGCCAGGGCGACGCCGGCACGCGCGCCTTGAAGGCACGGTGGATCAGGTACTGGCGGTTGGCGAGGTGCAGGTCCTCGGGCACGCGCTGGCCGGTCGCCAGGTAGTGGACGTTCAACTGATGACGGATTGCGCAGTCGAGGGCCGGGCCGAGGCTCGCCGCCTCGTCGATCTTCGACAGAATGCAGCCGTCGAGGCCACGCGTCTGGTAGGCCTCGACGACCTCGTTCAAGGTGTCGCCATGGCTCGTCGCGTTGAGCAGCAGCAGGCGCTTGATCGGCTTGCCGGCCTGGCACAGCATCTCGACCTGTTCCGCGACGGCGCGGTCGCGCTGGCTCATGCCGACGGTGTCGATCAGCACCGTGTGCTTGTTGCGCAGTTCGGACAGGGCCAGCCGCAGGTCGGCCGCGTCGCGCACCGCATGCACGGCGACGCCGAGTATCTTGCCGTAGATGCGCAGCTGTTCGTGACCGCCGATCCGGTAGCTGTCGGTGGTCAGGAGCGCGAGCTTGTCGGCGCCGTGGCGAACCACGAAGCGCGCCGCGAGCTTGGCCGTGGTCGTCGTCTTGCCGGCGCCGGTCGGGCCCATCAGCGCGAACACACCGCCGGCGTCGAGCATGTCGTTTTCGGTCTGCATCACCTGCAGCCGTTTCATCAGGGTATTGCGCATCCAGGTCTGGGCCTGCTCGCCCTCACCTTTGGGCAGACCTTCCAGCATCTCGCGCGCCAGGGTCGCGCTGAATCCGGCCGCGAGCATGTCGCGCATCACGGCGGCGCCCGCGGGGTCGCGTCCGGGCAGGTCGCGCCAGGTCAGATCGGCGAGCTGGCTCTCGAGCCGCGTTTGCATCGACTTGATCTCGCAAAGCACGCTCTGCGCGAGTTCCGCGCTGTCCTGGCTCGGCACGGCGACCCGTTCGACCAGGCGGCGCTTGAAGGTGACGGCGGGGGCATCCGGCTCGTCGCGCGGTGCCGGTGCGCGCGCTTCGATGGGAGGCGGCGGTGCTTCGACCGCCGGCGGCGCCATCGCAGCGATATCTTCGGCGGCCAGCGCGAGCACCTCGACGCCGCCGTCGACCGCCCGATTGGACAGGATCACCGCGTCGGGGCCGAGCGCGTCGCGCAGCTGGCGCATGGCCTCACGGGACGTTTTGGCGACGATACGTTTGACGTTCATGCTGCTCCTCCTACCAGGGAAGTGACTTTGATCTGTTTGCCTTCGGGCACTTCAGCGTGCGAAAGCACCTTGAGTTGCGGCACCGTGCGCCGCAGGAAACGGGCGAGAAGCGGCCGAAGCACGGCTGGCGTCAGCAGGACGGCCGGGTGCCCCAGCGCTTCCTGCCGCTGCGTGCTCGTCCGCGCGCGTTCGAGCAGGGTGTCGGCCAGGCCGGGCTCGAGACCTGCGGCGTCGTGCCCGCTCTGAAGCGTCTGCAGCAGCAGACGTTCGAGGCCGTGATCGAGCGCCATCACCGGCAGTTCGCTGGCCGCGCCATAGATCTGCTGCACGATCGATCGGCCGAGCGCCACGCGCACCAGCGCCGTAAGTTCCTGCGGGTCCTGGACGCGCGCGGCATGCTCGAGCAGGGTGTCGATGACGGTGCGCATGTCACGTATCGCGACGCCTTCGTTGAGCAGGTTCTGCAGAACCTTCTGCACGGCCGAAAGCGAGAGCAGCTTCGGCACCAGGTCTTCCACGAGTTTCGGCGCGCTCTTGCCGAGATGGTCGAGCAGCGCCTGTGCCTCCTGGCGACCGAGCAATTCGGCCGCATGCAGCGTCACGAGATGATTGAGGTGAGTCGCGATGACGGTGCCCGGATCGACCACGGTATAGCCCATGGCTTGGGCCTGCTCGCGCAGGGCGGGTTCGATCCATACGGCCGGCAGGCCGAAGGCCGGATCCTGGGTCGCGACGCCCGGAAGCGCGGTGACGGCGTTGCCCGGGTCGATCGCGAGGAAGAGGCCGGTCCGCACCTCCCCACCGCCGATCTCGACCCCCTTGAGCGTGATGCGGTAGCTGTTGGGGTTGATTTCGAGGTTGTCGCGGATATGCACGGCCGGCGGCAGAAAGCCGATCTCGCGCGCGAACTTCTTGCGGATGCCCTTGATCCGGCCGACGAGCTCGCCGTCCGCCGTGCTGTCGACCAGCGGAATCAGGCGGTAGCCGACCTCGAGGCCGAGCGTGTCGATCGGCGCGACGTCCTCCCAGCTCGCGCCACCATCGAAGGTCCTGAGCATGGTGCCGAGCTCGCCCACC
>CBJMYK010000025.1:0-11134 GCA_966433795.1 uncultured Thiobacillus sp.
CGCGGCCCGCACCGTATCCGGAGAACCCGTCATTCTCGCCGTGCTGCCGCGCGTCCTCGACGCCGTCGCCGCAGCCGGCCTGCATTCCGTCACCCTGCGCGCCGCGCTCGAACTCGCCACTCGCCATGCCGACCGACACCCTGCGTAAACACCTGATCGACCATGCCAGCGAACCCTACCGCCGCGCGGGCCGGTTCGCCTACCACTTCGCCCGCGGCAAGCTCGGCGGCGACCCAATGTTCTTCGCGCTGCTGCAACGCAATCTGATCCCCGACGGGGCACGCATTCTCGATCTCGGCTGCGGCCAGGGCCTGCTCGCGGCCTGGCTGTTTGCCGCGCGTACCTTGTGCGAAATGGGCAAATGGCCGCGCACCTGGTCCGCGCCCCCGCGGCCCGTCGAGATCCGCGGAATCGACCTGCTTGCGAGCGACGTCAAGCGCGCGCAGACCGCGCTTCCGGCGCCGGCGCGCTTCGAGCAGGGCGACATGCGCTACGCGGACTTCGGCCAGGCCGACGTCGTCGTGATCATGGACGTACTGCACTACGTCGACCCGGCCGCGCAGGACGACGTGTTGCGCCGCGTGCGCGCCGCGCTGTCACCGGACGGCCTGCTGCTCACCCGGGTCGGCGACGCCGCGGCCGGCATACCCTTCCGCCTCAGCAACTGGGTCGACCGCACCGTCGCCTTCTTCCGTGGCACGCGCCTGCCGCCGCTGCACTGCCGCCCCGTGCGCGACTGGATCCGCGCACTCGAGACGCTCGGTTTCGAGGTCGAGACCGCATCGATGAACGGCGACCTGCCCTTCGCCAACGTCATGCTCGTCGCGCGCCTCGGCGCCGCGGAAGCGCGCGCGATCTAAGTTAGAATTTGCGCCTGATCGAAGCGCCGGCCGTGACTCCTCTCCATCTTTCCCACTTCACCGCGAGCAATTGCCTCGGTGCCGGCCTCGGCCCGACGCTCGCCGCCTTGCGCGCCGAACGCGGCGGCCTTGCGCCCTGCCGCTTCGAGACCGTGCGCGACCTCGACACCTATATCGGCGAAGTCGCGCAGGTCGACGACTCGCCGCTGCCAGCGGGGTTCTCGGACCACGAATGCCGCAACAACCGGCTCGCCTGGCTCGGCCTGCAGCAGGACGATTTCGACGCCGCGGTGCACGCGGCGATCGCGCGCTACGGGCGACGACGCGTCGGCGTGTTTCTCGGCACGAGCACGGCCGGGATTCTGCAGACCGAGCAGGCCTACCGGCGGCGCGACCCGGAAAGCGGCGCGCTGCCCGACGACTTCGTCTACCGCACGACCCACAATACCTACTCGCTTGCAGGCTTCGTGCGCGCGCTCTTCGGGATCGAAGGCCCGGCCGCGGTGGCGTCGACGGCCTGCTCGTCCGGAGCCAAGGTGTTCGCCTCGGCGCAGCGCATGATCGCGGCCGATCTCATCGACGCGGCGATCGTCGGCGGCGTCGACTCGCTCTGCCTGACGACGCTCTACGGCTTCAATTCGCTCGAACTGCTGTCGCCCGAACCGTGCCGACCGTTCGACGCCGCGCGCCGCGGCCTGTCGATCGGCGAAGCCGCGGCCTTCGCGCTGCTCGAACGCGCCCCCGCGAGCCTCGACCCCGCTGCCGTGCTCCTGCTCGGCGTCGGCGAAAGCGCCGACGCACATCACATGTCGGCGCCGCATCCGGAGGGCGCCGGCGCGCGCCGCGCGATGCAGGCGGCGCTCGCAACGGCCGGCCTCGCACCCGACGAGATCGACTACATCAACCTTCATGGCACCGCCACCCCGAGCAACGACGCGGCCGAAGGCCGTGCCGTTGCGGCGCTCTTCGGCGAACGCGTCGCGTGCAGTTCGACCAAGGGCGCGACGGGCCACACGCTCGGCGCGGCTGGTGGACTCGAGGCCATCATCGCCGCGCTCGCGCTGCAGCACGGCTTCATGCCCGGCGGCGTCAACACCCGGACGCCCGACCCCGCCATTCCGATCCGCTATCTGAGCGCCAACGCCGACACGGCACCGCGCCGGGTGCTGAGCAATTCCTTCGGCTTCGGCGGCACCAATTGCAGCCTCGTCCTCGGGCGGGCCGACTGAGATGGCGACGACGCTCAGCGCCTGGATCGACGGCGTCGGCCTGCTGGGACCCGGGCTCGACAGCTGGGCCGACGCCCGACCGGTTCTCGATGGAACCTCCCCCTATGTCGCGCGGCCGCTCGCGGTGCCGCCGCCGTCTGCCTTGCCGCCCGCGGAGCGCCGACGCGTCGGTCTCAGCGTCAAGGTCGCGCTCGGCGTCGCGCTCGCGGCGCTCGATGCGTCCGGCGTCTCGGCTGCAGAGGTCGCGAGCGTGTTCGCCTCGTCGGGGGCCGACGGCGACAACTGCGACGCGATCTGCGAGGTCCTCGCCTCCGACGACCGCCATATTTCGCCGACGCGCTTCCACAATTCGGTCCACAACGCGGCGGCCGGCTACTGGGGCATCGCGTCGGGCGCGATGACCGCGGCCTCGGTCGTCTGTGCCTACGACGCGAGCTTCGGCGCGGGTCTGCTCGAGGCGCTCACACTCGCCGCGAGCGACGGCGCCGGCGCGCTGCTCGTCGCCTACGACGCGCCGTATCCCGAGCCGCTCCACGCCACACGGCCGCTTCCCGCTGCGTTCGGCGTCGCGCTAACGCTGATGCCGCAGGCGAGCGAACGCTCTGTCGCACGCATCGAGGTGGAACTGTCCGACGCGCCCGCAGACACGCTGGCCGACCCCGCGCTCGAGGCGCTGCGCCGTGCGATCCCGGCGGCGCGCAGCCTGCCGCTGCTGCACGCGCTCGCGGCGCGGCGTCCGGCCCGGGTCGTGCTCGACTACCTTGCGCCGCTCGGCCTCGCGCTGTCGATCGAACCGGGGCCGCGCACTTGAACGCGCAGTCGGATGGCAGCGCCCTCGACCGCGACTGGCTGCTTGCGCATATCCCGCACCAGGGCAGCATGTGCCTGCTCGACCGGATCGACGCCTGGGACGCCACGCACATCCGCTGCAGTGCCCGCAGCCATCGCGACCCGGACAATCCCCTGCGCGCACACGGTCGCCTGGGTGCGGCAAACGCGATCGAGTACGCGGCCCAGGCGATGGCCGCGCACGGTGCGCTGCTGGCCGCGGCCGACGCAGCGCCGCGTGCGGGCTATCTTGCGAGCGTGCGCGAAGTCGAGCTGCAGGTGATCCGGTTCGACGACATCGCGGCCGATCTGACGGTCGAGGCCGAGCGCGTCTCCGGCGACGAGAACACCATTCTTTACCGCTTCAGCGTCGCCGCGGCGGCGCGCCTGCTCGTGAGCGGGCGCGCGATCGTCATGCTCGACGCCGAAAAAACCCGGAGTCCGCTATGAAACGCGCGCTCGTGACGGGCGGCAGCGGCGGCATCGGCGCCGCGATCTGCCGACGCCTCGCCGCCGACGGCTGCTACGTCTACGTTCATGCCAACCAGAATCTCGCCAGGGCGAGCGCGCTCGCCGAGGAAATCCGCGCGGCGGGCAGCGCCGCGGAAGCCGTCTGCTTCGACGTGACCGACGCCGCGGCGTGCCGTGCCACCCTCGACGCGCTGGTCGAAAGCGCGCCGATCCAGATCCTGGTCAACAACGCCGGCATCCACGACGACGCGGTCTTCCCGGGCATGAGCGCGGAACAGTGGCACCGCGTCTTGGACGTTTCGCTCAACGGCTTCTTCAACGTGACCCAGCCGCTGACGCTGCCGATGATCCGCAGCCGCTGGGGCCGCATCATCAATATCACCTCGGTCGCCGGGCTCATCGGCAACCGCGGGCAAGTCAACTATGCCGCGGCCAAGGGGGCGCTGCACGCGGCGACCAAGGCGCTTTCACTCGAACTCGCGAGCCGCGGCGTGACGGTCAACGCGGTCGCGCCGGGCGTGATCCGCACCGCGATGAGCGACGGCGTCTTCGACGACGCGTCCATCGCGGCGCTGGTGCCGATGAAGCGCGCGGGGCAACCCGAAGATGTCGCCAACGCCGTCGCCTTTCTCGCCTCGGACGACGCGAGCTACATCAGCGGCCAAGTGCTGTCGGTCAATGGAGGCATGATTTGAACGACGCCACCCACGCACTCGCGGTACACCAGAGCGAAGCGCTGTTGTTCTTCACCCTGCTGCAGCTGACCGTGATCGTGCTCGCCGCCCGCGCCGGGGGCGCGCTCGCACGGCGTGTCGGCCAGTCGCCGGCGGTCGGCGAAATCATCGTCGGCATCCTGCTCGGGCCCTCGCTCTTCGGCTGGCTCGCGCCGGATCTCTTCCGCACCGTCTTTCAGGCGTCGTCGCCGGAGCCGATGCAGGTCGTGTCGCAGATCGGTCTGGTGCTGCTGATGTTCCAGATCGGCCTCGAATTCGACTTCGCGCATCTCGCGGCGCGCAACAACCGGCGCGCCGTGCGCTATATCGCGACGGCCAGCATGATCGCGCCCTTCGCGCTCGGCTTCGGTTTCGGCTACCTCAGCGCGCCCGTGCTGTCGCCGGGCGCCGACGCGCTCGCTTCCGCGCTGTTCGTCGGCACGGCGTTTTCGATCACGGCGCTGCCGATCCTCGGCCGCATCATGATCGAGCTCGAGATCACGCGGCATCCGCTCGCCGTGATCGCGATCAGCGCGGCGGCGATCAACGACGTCGTCGGCTGGCTGCTGCTTGCGCTGGTCACCGCGCTCGCGCTCGCGCAGTTCAGCGCCGGGGGCTTCGCCCTCAAGGTGCTGCTGGTCGGCGGCTTCTTCGCCTGCTGGTGGTTGGTCGTGCGCCCGCTCATGAAGCGCATCATCCGCGCCAGCCAGCGGGCGCCGGCAACGGACAGCACGAATAACGGGCGCGACGGACTCAGCCACAATCTGCTCGGGGTCCTGCTCGCCGCGATCTTCGTGTCGGCGATCGCGACCTACCAGCTCGGCATTTTCGCGATCTTCGGCGGCTTCATGATGGGCGTCATCCTCCACGACGAACATGAACTCATCAAGGCGTGGCGCGAACGCGTCGGCCATTTCGTGACCGTGTTCTTCCTGCCGGTATTCTTCACCTACACCGGGCTGCGTACCGACATCGGCGGCCTCGACTCGGCTGCCGCCTGGGGCTGGTGTGTGCTGCTGATCGCGCTCGCCAGCGTCGGCAAGTTCGGCGCGAGCTATGTCGCCGCGCGCTGGGCCGGCCTGTCGTCCGACGAAGGCAAGGTGATCGGGATCATGATGAACACGCGCGCGTTGATGGAACTCATCGTCATCAACGTCGGCTACGACCTCGGCGTGATTTCGCAGCAACTCTTCACGATGCTCGTGCTGATGGCGATCTTCAGCACGGTCATCACGATGCCGGGGCTGCGGCGCTGGCTGCCACGCGTCGGCGTCGGCCTGCCTCCCGCCTATTCGCATTCGCCGCAGGCAGCGGCGGTGCAGTCGCCCGGCCGCTGAAAGGGCGCTGCGCTCAGCCCGGTTTCACGGCCTGATATTCGGCGAGGATCGAAAGCGCGCGCGTTTCGACGTGCCGCCGCACCGCCGCGAAACCCGCACCTTCGAGCGTGCCGATCACGCCGCTGGGCGGCACGCAGGCCTCGATCGTGTCCCAGTAGTAACGCCACAGCTTGGCCGACTCGGCGCTGCCGCCGGCCAGTCGCGCGAGCACCGGCACGGCGCCGCGCATGTAGGCCTTGAGCAGCACGCGGCTCCAGGTGCGCTCGGGTTTGGTTATTTCGAGCAGGCACAGGCGGCCGCCGGGCTTGAGGACGCGGTGGAATTCGGCGAAGGCTGCGGACAGATCGCTGATATGGCGCAGCGCATAGCCCATGCTCAGGAAATCGAAGCTCGCGTCGGGAAACGGAATCGACTCGGCCCGACCTTCGACCAGCCGGACGCCGGGCAGATCGGCCGCTGCCATCATGCCGACGCTCGGATCGACGCCGACGACCAGCGCCGCATCGCCCACGCGTTTCACGGCTTCGCGAGCGACCAGCCCGGTGCCGACGCCGACGTCGACGACGCGCATGCCGGGCGCGAGACCGGCGCGCTGAAGCGCCTGCCCGCGGTACCACGGCCCGCTGCCGAAGGCAAGCAGCCGGTCGATGCGGTCGTAGTCGGACGCCGTGCGGTCGAACAGCGCGCCGACGAAACGACGCCGCGCGTCTTCGTCGGCATAGTAGTCGGTCAGCGGCGGGTGCGGCGCGCGCACGGACGCGGGCGGATCGATCGGAGTGGTCATTGGGTTTCGGGGCCTCGCGGTTTCAGTCGACGCAGCAATAACAGCGGGAGGCGCAATACGAAGCCCGTCATCAGGCGGATGTGCATCCACGTCAGCAGGGCGTTGTCGCGCAGATAGTTGAAGTGTGAGACCCCGCCTTCGGCCGCGGCGAGATATTTGACGGGCGCGGGCAGGTTGATCGGGCGCACGCCGCGCCAGCACAGCCGCACGACCGCCTCCGGGTCGAAGTCGAAGCGCCGCATCCAGCGCTGTCCGCGCATGACGCGGCGCAGCGGTTCGACCGGATAGACGCGAAAACCGTAGAGCGAATCGCCGATCCCCATCCACAGCGTCTCGAGGTTGGCCCACCAGTTCGAGACCTTGCGCCCCTGGACGCGCAGGGCCGGCGCGTCGGCGTCGAAAACCGGAACGCCGAGCACCATGGCGTCGGGCGCTGCCGCGGACGCCGCCATGAAGGCAGGGATTAGGTCTGCCGGGTGTTGGCCATCGGAGTCCATCGTCAATGCATGGGTGTAGCCCGCCTGCGCCGCGCGATCGAGGCCGTGGAGTACGGCCGCGCCTTTACCCTGGTTGCGCGGCAGCCGCAGCAGGGTCAAACCGGGGTCGGCCGCGGCCATTTCCTGCAGGCCTTCCGCGCTGCCGTCGGTGCTGCCATCGACGACGACCCACACCGGCGACCAGAACTGGCGCGCCGCACGCACCGTGTCGTAGACCCGCGGGCCGGGGTTGTAACTCGGAATCAGGACCAGATGGCTGGCCGAAGCCTGCGGCATCACGTGAGCCGTGGCGTTCCGGCTTCGCTCGCCTGCGGCGCGTCGGGCAGCAGGAAATGCGGTGCCTCGCGCAAGGCGTCGGCGAAATAGCGCTCGAGTTCTTCGGTAAAGGGGCCGGCCTTTTCCGGGGGCTCGAAGCGGCGGCCGAGGCGGACGCGATAGGCGATCGGCATCCGCGGGCGCCGGAACAGCGGCCAGCCCTTGCTCAGGTAGGGCGAGTCGGTCTCGATCAGCACGGTCTGGACCGGCACGTTGGCACGCGCGGCGATCAATCCGGTCGTGCCGGTGCAGGGGTTGACCGGCCAGCGGCGCGTGCGCGTGCCTTCGGGGAAAAGCAGCAGAGGGCTGCCGTTTCGGAGCTCGGCCACGGCCTGGCGGATCATGCTGAGCTGGGCGTCGTTGCGGATGTAGCCGGCGAGCCGGGCACCTGCGCCGAGAAAGACGTTGTCGACGATGTCGGCCTTCATGATGCACGCCATATTAGGCACGCGCGACAGCAGCATCAGTGCGTCGAGCAGGCAGGGGTGATTGGGCGCGATGATGAGCGGCCCCTCGTGGCGCAGCGCGTCGAGCGCTGCAAGATCGAAACGGCACGCGCCGATGCCCGACAAGGCACCGAGGTAGACGCGGAAACCGCTCGCGATCGCCCAGCGCCCGAGCGGATTGGCCCAGCGTCGGGGCAGAATGTAGTAGAGCGGCACCGAGAGCGTCGACCAGGTCAGCGAGATCGCACCGAGCAGCGCGAGACCGAACCACAGCGCGAAGTATTCGTAAAACCGGTGCAGCACCGACTTCACGAGCCCCAGCACGGAGGCGGCGACCGTCCTCACTCGTCCGCGTCGACCCGCGTCGACGACTCCCCGAGTATCCAGGCGACGCCCACACCGGCAGCGAAATAGCTGTCGCGACGGACCAGCGGGCTATCGATGAAGCTTGCGCCCTCCAAGCTATCCCAGCGCGCGAACGCGCCGACCCAGTATTTCGGGTAACGCTTCGACAAGGCCACAAGAAACTGCGTCCCCGCGTACCCGCCCTCGGCGTCGAAGGCCGGACGCTCGGCGGTCGCGTATTGCGGCGCCACCGAATAGAAATAGTCGTGGTTGCGCTCGGAGCCGAGCATCGGGCCCGCGAGGACGCCGAGCTTCCAGCCGGCGAGACCGCCGGGGTCGGCGACGTCGAGGTTGAGGCGCGGCGAAAATACCCAGCCGACGTCCTTCGTGCCGTCCTTGACCGTGAGCGCCGCACGCACCGGAAGGCGCAGGTCGAGCTGCATGCGGCGGTCGGCGCTGCGCCACAGCTTGAATTCGAGCGAAGGCCCGAGTTCGACGGTCGGCTGCAGATCGGGCATGCCCGCCCGCGCACTGCTTTCGTCGCTGTTGACCGGCAGCGAGGCGCCGACGCTGACGTTCACTTCGACGTGTTCGCTGTCGAAAAAGGTGCCGCGAATCCCGTTTCGGTCGGCCTTGAGAAAAGTGCCGCGGTAGACGAAATAGGGAAACGGGATCGCATACAGGCTCGATTCGTCCGAACCGCGATAGTCGGGAAAGGCCAGCGCGCTCAGTCCGGCACCGAGTTCCCACAGCGGCTTGTCGGCTGCGCCGGCGAGACCGGGGCCGACACCGAGGCACAGCACGGCCGCCGCGGCAATCAAGCGGTCGCGCACGATGCTCTCCTCGTCAAAAACGCCTGGGCTGCAGGACCCAGCGCATGCCCGCCCGAGGCCTCGATTTCGACCAGGAGATCGGCCCGGCAGACGTCGGCTTGAAGGAATACCGCGACGACGTCCGCGCCGACGACCCGCGCGAACGCCTCGCGCACTGCCGGGAGGTCCTCGGCATGACGGACATAGACCTTGTAGGCGAGCGCGTCGAGGCTGAACCCTGCGCCCCGCGCCTGGCGCGCGGCCTCGGCGAGCACTGCCGCGATATTGCGCAGCGATTCGCAGGTCTGCGCCGCCGCGTCGCCGCGGTGCAGCGTTTCGTGACCGACGATGCTCGCGGTGCCGGAAATGAACAGCATGGGCTGCGCGCCGAGACGGACCAGCCCCGCGCGCGAGAACGTCGGACTGCGCGGACCGTAGGCGCTCGGGTAATGGTAGGCGCTGACTTGGCGCGGATTCTCGACGCCGACGACCGGGGCACGCGCGGCGAGGAAGGCGAGATGCAGGCGTCCCGCGACCGAACCGAGCGCGCATGCCGCGGGCACGCCGCCGATGACCGCGTGGCCGTGGGCGAGAAAGGCGTCCTGGCGGCCGACATTGAACTGACGGTAGCGCTCGCTGCCGTGGCTTTCCGCGTTGATCGCCGGAAAATAATTCCAGAAACGCAGCACGTCGCGGTAGCCGCGCGCATCGAGCAGCGCGAACACCGACGCGTAGGCGGCTTCGGTCGCAGCCTGGAGCGGCGTCTTGCCACCGATCGCCGGGGTTTCGTCGACGCTGACGCAGCCGAACAGCAGGCTTGCGCCTTCGCGGTAGCGGATCGCGCCTTCACGGCCAGCCTCCAGCGGCTCGGCGCTGCGCCAGATTTCGCACAGGGCTTCCTGCCCCGCCGGCAGCCTCATGTCGACCGGGAGCACTGGCAGGTCCGGCAGTTCGAGCGCGTCCGCCGGGTGCGCGAAGCAGAGCCCGCCGAGCACGTTCAGCAGGTCCGCCGGACGTGCATGCGCGAGGCGCGAAGCCGGAAGGTATTCCAGTTGCAGCATCGCGTCGGCCGTCAGCGCGCGCCCTCCACGTCTTCGACGTAGCGGATGTTGACGCGGCGCCGCTTCCACGCCACGAACGTGCGCTTCAGTTGACGCAGGGACGCGAGGTAATAAATCGTCTTGAAAACCCACAGCGAGGGCCAGATCGGAGTCTTGCCGAAAATGTCGCCGGCGAGCACCGACAGCAGGGCTTCCTTGACCCGGAATACGTTGCGCGGCGACATGAAGAGGTCGCGCATGGTCGGATTGGTCACACGGTAGATGAACCAAGAGAACTCCCGCGGCCCGTGCGTCATCACCTTGTCGAAACGCTTGAGCGCGCGGGCCGCGTTGTGCGGTTCGCGCAGGCAGACGTCGATCGCGTCCGCCCCGACGAAGGCGCTGTTCATCGCGAGCATCACGCCAGACGAAAACACAGGGTCGACGAAGGCGTAGGCGTCGCCGAGCAGCAGGTAGGTCGCGCCGTGGCTGTGGTCGCAGGCGTAGGAAAAGTTTCCGGTCGCCTCGACGTCGGAGACGAGTTCGGCGTGCTCGAGCCGCTCGGCGAGTGCCGGGCAGAGCGCGATCTGGTCGAGGAAGAACTCGCGGACCGGTTTGCCGCGCGCCTTGACGCGGTGCGGCCAGGTCACCGCCCCGACGCTCGTGGTGCCGTCGGCGAGCGGAATGAACCAGAACCAGCCGTGCTCGAACCAGAAGATCGTGATGTGACCGGCCATCCGGCCCGGGTGGCGTTGCGCGCCGCGGAAGTGCGCGTACAAGGCCGAGCTGTTGTGTTTCGGGTTGCGCTGCTTTGCTTTCAGGCGGTTGCCGAGCAGGGTATCGCGGCCCGTCGCGTCGACCAGGAAGCGGCAGTGCCAAGTCTGCCGGCGCCCGTCGTCGTGTTCGGCCTCGACGACCGCGCCGCCGTCGTCGGGCAGGAAGCCGACGTCGCGGACCCGGCAGCCCTCGATCACCTCCGCGCCTTTTTTCCCCGCATTGCGGATCAGAATCTGGTCGAACTCGGAGCGGCGCACCTGATAGGCGCTCGGCATCGACTTGTCCCACGCGTCGGCGAACTCGAAGGTCTGCCGATGTTCATGCCAGGGCGAGACGAACTCGGCTCCGTGCTTGACCATGCCGATCGCCTCGACCTCGGCGCGCACGCCGAGCCGATCGAGCAGCGGGAGATTGGCCGGCAAGAGCGACTCGCCGATATGGAAACGCGGGTGGCGCGCCTTCTCCAGGAGCGTGACGCGATGGCCTTTTGCGGCCAGTAGCGCCGCGGCGGTCGATCCGGCAGGACCGCCTCCCATGACGAGCACATCGCAGTGATGATCGGCAGCGCCGGGCAAGCCAGGACCCTGGGGCAAGAACTCTCTCCGGTCGGCGCGCGGCTCGGCGAAAGCGCTGCCGCGCGCGTCTGATTCAAAGCCCTGGATTCTACCGAAACGGCGCCG
>CBJMYK010000026.1:0-11037 GCA_966433795.1 uncultured Thiobacillus sp.
CATCCGGTCCACCTCCGGCTTGTCGGCCGGGTCCAGCGGCGAGCCGTTCTGCTCCGCGAACCGGCGCCACCCCTGCGTGCCCAGGAGCAAGTCGAGCGCGACCGCGGCCTTCGGGTGATCGGTCAGCAGGAAGTCCGCGTCGACCGTCGCGAAGACGCGCTGACGCTCACGGCGCGCGGCGGCCTCGATGCCGAGAGGATCGCCATCGTCGATGCGCACAAGGTGGACGCTCAGTTCAAGCGCTTGCGCGGCGCAGAGCCGGGCGCAGAAATCGGTCCAATCCTTTGCGTGGGGCGACAGGCCGTGATGGACATGCACGGCCGAAAGCGCGAAAGAATAATGGCTACGCAACACCGCGAGGGCATGCAGCAGGACGACCGAATCGAGCCCTCCCGAGAGTGCGAGTGCGAGCCGCGCACCGGGGAAGACGTGGGGGCCGAGGGCATCGGCCACCGCGTCGAGGACTGGCTTACTTGGCAGGGATTTCCTTGAAGCTGCCATACGCCCGCAAGCGCTGGTAACGCGCGCTGAGCATGGCCTCGGCCGGCTGCTTGCGGAGCTCTGCGAGCGTGTCGGTCAGCGCACGCCGCATCGACTGGAACATCGCGTCCCAGTCGCGCTGAGCGCCCCCGAGCGGTTCCTCGATGATGCGGTCGACCAAGCCGTTCGCCTTCAGACGGTCGGCGGTGATGCCGAGCGTCTCGGCCGCGACCGACGCCTTGTCGGCGCTCTTCCACAGAATCGAGGCGCAGCCTTCGGGCGAGATCACCGAATAGGTCGAATACTGAAGGATCAGCGTGCGATCACCGACGCCGATCGCGAGCGCGCCGCCCGAGCCGCCCTCGCCCACGATCGTGCACACGATCGGCGTCTGCAGTTCGGCCATGACGTAGAGATTGCGGGCAATCGCTTCCGACTGGCCGCGCTCCTCGGCGCCGATACCGGGATACGCGCCGGGCGTATCGATGAAGGTCAGAATCGGCAGGCGGAATTTTTCCGCGAGCCGCATCAGGCGCAGGGCCTTGCGATAGCTCCCCGCCCGCGGCATGCCGAAATTGCGGTAGATCTTCTCCTTGGTGTCGCGCCCCTTCTGGTGGCCGATCACCATGACGGGCTCGCCATTGAAGCGTGCCATGCCGCCGACGATCGCGGCATCGTCCGCGTACGAGCGGTCACCATGCAGTTCGACGAAGTCGGTGAACAGACCCTGTACGTAATCGAGCGTGTACGGACGCTGCGGGTGGCGCGCGACCTGCGATACCTGCCAGGCGTTGAGCTTGGCGTAGATGTCCTTGGTGAGCGTCTGGCTCTTCTTCTGCAGGCGACGGATTTCCTCCGAGATGTCCAGTGCGGAGTCGTCCTGCACGAAGCGCAGTTCTTCGATCTTGGCTTCGAGTTCCGCAATCGGCTGCTCGAAATCGAGGAAGGTGGTTTTCATCAAACAATCAGAGCGAACAGGTTAGCCGGGCATTCTAGCAGCCCGGCGCGCTCACCGTCCGATTCCTCCTTGCCTCCGGGCTCAATGATGGTCGTGGCCGTGGGCACCGTGGGCGTGACGGTGCGCGACTTCGTCGGGCGTCGCGGCACGCACCTCGCTGACCTCGCACTGGAAATGCACGGCCTGTCCGGCGTAAGGATGATTGCCGTCGACGACGACCTTTTCTTCGGCAATGTCGGTCACGGTATAAAGGAGCTCGCCGCCGCCATCGACCGGTGAACCGACGAACTGCATGCCGATTTCGATTTCCGGCGGAAACGCCTCGCGCGGCTCGAGCCGCACAAGGTCTTCCTCGAACTCGCCGAAGGCGTCGGCCGGCTGCAGCTTGAGATCGACCTTGTCGCCAACCGCCTTGCCCTCGAGCGCCTGCTCGACCAGCGGAAAGATGTTGTCGTAACCGCCGTGCAGATAGCTGACCGGCTCGTCGCTCTCCTCGAGCAGCTTGCCGTCCATGTCCTTCACGATGTAGGTGAGCGTCACCACGGTATCTTTGCCGATGTTCACTTGAGTTCCTTTACCAGTTGAAGCACTTCCGCCGCGTGCCCGCGACTGGAAACGCCGTACAGGGCATGACGGACAATGCCCTGTTTGTCGATGATGAAAGTCGAGCGCGTCGCGCTCCTGCGCTTCACGCCGTCGACTTCCTTGTCTTGCAGCACGCCGTAGGCCGTGCTCGCGGCCTCGTCCTTGTCGGCCAGAAGGCGGACGCCGATGCCATGTTTATCGCGGAATTCGCCGTGCTTGATGCAATCGTCGCGCGACACGCCGACGACAGCGGTCTGGAGTTTGGAAAATTCCTTCTCGAGTTCGGAAAACTCGATGGCCTCGGCGGTACACCCCGGCGTGTCGTCGCGCACGTAGAAATAGAGCACCAGGTTCCTGCCCCGGAACTGCGACAACTCGACCATATTCATGTCCGCGTCCGGGTTGGAAAAATCCGGCGCGCGGTCTCCGGCTTTCAGCATTCGAACCTCCGCGACTGCACTTCGGGCTGCATTCTAGCCCGGTTGTTCCCCAAATTAACCAAGAACGCTGAAAGGTCGGGCCGCCCTACATATGCGGCACGAGCAGGCGCGACCGCCTCAGGCAGCGTCGTTATAATCACTTCATGTCCACGCCCCGTTCCGTCGGCCCGCTTTTAGGCGGCCTCAGCCCGACCCGTTTCCTGCGCGACGTCTGGCACAAACGGCCCCTCCTGATCCGCAATGCCGTCCCCGGATTCAGCGGCCTGCTCTCGCCGCATGAGATGGAGCAACTCGCGTGCCGCGACGACGTCGAATCGCGCCTCGTACAAGGCAGCGGCAGCGATTGGCAACTCGGTCACGGACCCTTCAGCAAAAGCGACTTCAAGCGCCTGCCAAGAACCGAGTGGACGCTCCTCGTTCAGTCGCTCAATCATGTGCTGCCGGAAGCCGATGCCCTGCTCGCCCGCTTCGATTTCATTCCGCACGCGCGCTTGGACGATCTGATGGTGAGCTACGCCGTGCCGGGCGGCAGCGTCGGACCGCATTTCGATTCCTACGACGTGTTCCTGTTGCAAGGCCAGGGCCATCGCCGCTGGCAAGTCAGCACGCAGACCGATCTCGCGCTTCTGGACGACGCGCCACTGAAGATCCTGCGGCATTTCGACGTCGAGGACGAATGGGTGCTCGGCCCGGGTGACATGCTCTATCTGCCGCCGCACGTGGCCCACTACGGCGTCGCCGAAGACGCGTGCATGACTTATTCGATCGGCTTTCGCGCGCCTACGGCTGAAGAGTTGGCGCACGGCTTCCTGATGCACCTGCAGGACACGCTCAGACTGGACGGTCGTTATGCCGACCCGGACCTGCGTCTGCAACGCCATCCGGGCGAGATCGGCCGGGCCATGCTCGAACAGATCGGGTCGATGATCGCGAAGATCCGCTGGGACCGCGATGACGTCGCGGAATTTGCGGGGCGCTATCTTTCGGAGCCCAAGCCCAACGTTTTTTTCAGCGCGCCGGAGACGGCGCTTGGCCGGGCAGCGTTCGACAGGCGCGCGAATACGTTCGGCGTCGCGCTCGACCCCAGGTCGCGCCTCCTGTTCAGTGGCGCGCGGTTTTTCATCAACGGCGAAGCCTTTACGCCGACGCGCGACGAACTCGCGCCGCTTAAACAACTGGCTGACGAACGCCGCTTGGCGCCGCCTTTGACGGCCGCGTTGCGCGCGCGTTTGCACGGTTGGTACGCGGCCGGGTGGCTGGAAATCGAGGCGTCGTGACGCCCTTCGAAACCGCGTCCGAGTTTCGCGCAGCCTTCGACGCATTGCTGCTGGAGGCGCACCGGCGGGTGCGCCTCTACGACCACGACCTTGCCCTCTTGGCGCTCGACGACCCGGCGCGGCTCACGGTACTGCGCGCCTTCTGCGTCAGGGGCGGCGGGCGCCGTCTCGAACTGCTGCTCGACGACCTCGCCCGCGTCGCGCGCGACCACCCGCGCCTGATGCTGCTACTGCGCGACTTCGGCCATGTACTCGAAATACGCCAGGCCGATCCTGACGCGCCGCGCCCCGACCGCGCCTTCGCGCTGGCGGATGGCCGGGGCGTGCTGCTGCGCGCCGACAAGACGACGTCGCATGGCGTGTTTCATGCCGACGATCCGGCCCGTGCGGCCGAACTGGACCAAGTCTTCGAAACGATGTGGCAGCACGCGCCTACACAAGCCTCAGCGACGACGCTCGGCTTGTGAGGATTCCTCGAGCCAGGCGAGTTCGCGCTCGGTGAAACCAGCCTGCCGCCGCGCCTCGAGGTTGAAGGGCGGTTTCAGCGGTGGGGCGTCGTAGTCGATCAGCAAGGCGCGGAAAGTCGTATCGGGGTCGACGTGGCGCGCCGCGCACAACCACGTGAACCAACGGCTGCCGATCGCCACGTGGCCGATCTCGTCGCGTTCGATGACCGAGAGGATCTCGACCATGCGCATGTCGTGCGCCGCATTCAGCTTTTCGACGATCAGCGGCGTCGCGTCCAAGCCGCGGGCTTCGAGCACCCGCGGCACCAAAGCCATGCGCACGAGCGGGTCGTGCGCGGTTTTCAAAGCCATATCCCACAGACCCGCGTGCGCCGGAAAATCGCCATACGCGTAGCCCAGCGTCGCGAGATGAGCATTCAGCAGCGCGAAATGCAGCGCTTCCTCATGCGCGACCTGCACCCAGTCGGCGTAGTAGGCTGCGGGCATCCCGCTGAAGCGATGCGCCGCGTCGAGCGCGAGATTGATGGCATTGAACTCGACGTGCGCAAGGGCGTGGACAAGCGCTGCGCGACCAGCTACGGTGTCCGCACGGCGGCGGGGCACGCGCTGCGGGGGCACCAGCTCGGGCCTGGCGGGCCGTCCGGGCGCGTCGATCGGCACGCGCGCTGCGTCGGCGGCGGCATCCAGACGGCCGGCCTGCCAGTCGGCGTAAAGCGCATGCACGCACGCCATCTTGCTCTGCGCATCACTCGTGCGCAGGCAGCGCTCGAGTCTGGCCGGCGCCGGGTCTAGCGCCTGTCCACCCACCGGATGCCCGTCAGCGCGATGGCGAGGAAGATCAGCAGGGGCAGCGCCGACACGACCGGCGCAGGCCAGTCGTTCAGCAGGCCCAGGTGACCGAACAGGCGGCTCAGCAGATGAAAACCGAGTCCGGCCAAAATCCCAAAAAAGACCTTGCCGCTCGTGCCTCTCGCACGCGGCGCCTGGATGGCGAACGGCATCGCGATCAGCATCATGATCGGGATGACGAAGGGGCTGACGAACTTCGACCACAGGGCGAGTTCGTAACGCGACGCCTTCTGCCCGTTCGCCTTGAGGTGCGAGATATAGCGCCACAGGGCGCGCGCAGACATTTTTTCCGGCGCGACCAGCAACACGCTGAGGATTTCGGGCGTAAGCACCGACCGCCAGTTCTGGCTCGCGCTGCGGTAGGCGCGAATGCTGTCCGCGGAAAAGCGGGTCTCCACCACGGTTTGCAGGCGCCAGGTCCGGTTGCCTCGCCACTCGGCAGCCTCGGCGGCGCGGATCCAGTTCAAGCGTCCATCGTCGTCGAAGCCGTAGATCTCGATGCCGCGCAGCCTGTTGTCGGGCATGACCTCGCGTACGTTGATGAAGGTGCTGCCGTCCTTCACCCACAAGCCGGAGCGGAATTGCTGAGCGACCACCGAGCGTGTGGCCGACAGTTTGTAGCGCTGCGCGGCTTGTTCCGACCAGGGCGCGACATACTCCCCGAGCACCAGAACCAGCAACGCAAGCCAGATGCCGATGATCCCGAAGTAGCCGGCGACGCGCCAATTCGAGAGACCCGAGACCCGCATTACCGCGTACTCGGAATTGCCGACGAGCCGTGACAACGCAAACAGCGTACCGATCAACGCGGCAATCGGAAGAATCTCGTAGAGATGGCCCGGGGTGTTGAGGAGCACCACGACGGTCGCCTGCCCGAGGCCGTAGCCGTCCCGCAGGTTGCCGAGCTCCTGGATCACGTCGAAAAACGCGAAGAGGACGAGCAGGGCGAGCAACATGAAGCCCGACGCGACCAGAACCTGGCCGGCGAGATAGCGTGCAAGCAGGTTCACGGCCGCCCCCGGCGCAGCCCGAATTGGCGGCCGCGCAGATAAAACAGCCCCGCTGTGGCCAGCAACATCACCAGGTGCGCCGACGCCATCCCCGCCCACGGATTGAATTTGCCCTGCGCGACCCAGGCCTGCGTCAAGGACAGCAGGTTGTTGTAGACGAAGTACAGCAGCAGCGCAGTCACCAGCCCGTAGGAGCGGCGCGCCCGCGTGTTGACGAAGCTGAGCGGGATCGCCATCACCGCGAGCACCAGTGCCGACAAGGGCACACCGAACCGCCACAGGAGTTCGGCACGCGCCGCCGGCGTCGCGTCAGGGAGCAGTCGGGTCACGGGTGTCTGGCGGATGTTGATCGTATCTGCCTCGGTGGTAACGGGGTCGAGCCGCATCCAGTAGCGTTCGAACGCCACGATCCGATAGTCGAGCCGCCCGGGCGTGCCTTCATAGCGCCGTCCCTGCTTGAACACGAGGTAGCGCGACCCGTCGGGGAGCTCGGTGTGGTTGCCTTCGCGCGCAACAACGAGGCCGAGCTGCCCGTCGATTCGCGATTGCATGAACACGTTGCGCACGATGCCGGTGAGCGGATTGAGCGACTCGACATAGTAGACGCGCTCTCCCGCACGCGACTCGGCGAAAAGGCCAGGCGCGATCAGCGCGCTCTCGCTGCGCGCCTTCAGGTCCTGGCGGTACTCGTTTTTTTTCGTCTGCAGCCAGGGATTGAGCACCAGCGTCAGCAGCAGAATCACCAGTGAAAGCGGCACGGCGAATGCGAGAACTGGCCGCAGCCACTGCACGAGCGACAGCCCCGCGTTGAACCATATGACCATCTCGCTGTCCCGCCACATGCGGGAAAGAGGCATCAGGACGCCGGCAAACAGCGAAATCGTCATCAACACCGGCAAAAAGTACAGCAGCGAAAATCCCAGAAACGCGAAAACGGCTTCGTTCGCGAGCTCTCCGCGGGCGACGTCCCCGAGCAGTCTGATGAACAAGATGACCAGAGCGATCGCGACCAGCACCGTCAGGACGGCACCGGTCGTGAGGGCCATCTCGCGGGTCAGCGCGCGACGGTAGAGCATGACAGGACGGGAAACGCGCGGGCGACGCGAACGGGCTTTTGACATTGCAGTGCGACAACGCCAATAATCCTCCAATCGGCGCTGTCGCGAGCCAGCGCAACCGCAATTTGTATTTTTTTGAGCACAGACATGGAAAACAGGGAAATCGAACTCGAATTTAGCATAAAAAGCGGCGCCCCCGAAAAGCAGCGAACGGCCTGTGTTGTGGTCGGCGTGTTTGAAAGCCGCAAGCTTTCCGCCCCGGCTGTCGACATCGACCGCGCGAGCGATGGCTATTTATCGGACATCCTGCGCGGCGGCGACATGGACGGCAAGGCCGGCAGCACGCTGCTGCTGCACAGGGTTCCGAACATTCTGGCCGATCGCGTGCTGCTAGTTGGCCTCGGCAAGGAGCGGGAGTTCCACGAGAAATCCTACCGCGAGGCGATCGCCCGCGCGATCAAGACGCTACGCGACACCGGGTCGATGGAAGCGGTCATCACGCTCAGCGAGTTAGCGGTCAAGAAGCGCGACGTCACCTGGAATATCGAACAGGCGGTGATCAGCGCTCACGAAGCGTTGTACCGCTTCGACCACATGAAGAGCAAGGCCGAGGAGGCGCGCCGCCCGCTCAAACGGGTGGTGTTCGCCGTTTCGCGGCGCGGCGAGTTGAGATTCGGCGAGACGGGCCTGGCGCGTGGCTTGGCGATCGCGCGCGGCATCGGGATGGCGAAAGACCTCGGCAATACGCCGTCGAACATCTGCACCCCCGAGTATCTGGCGGCCGAGGCGCGCAAGCTGGCGAAGGTCTACGGCTTCGGATGCGAGATCCTCGATTTCGCGGCCTGCGAGAAGCTTGGCATGGGCTCTTTCCTGTCGGTGGGCAAAGGCAGCGACAAGCCGCCGCGCTTCATCGTGCTGAAATACACCGGCGCTGCAAAAGGGGACAAGCCCGTAGTACTGGTCGGCAAGGCAGTCACCTTCGACGCCGGCGGAATTTCGCTGAAGCCGCCGGCCGAAATGGACGAGATGAACTACGACATGAGCGGCGGCGGCGCGGTCATCGGCACCTTCCGCGCCCTCGGCGAACTCGGCTTGCCGCTCAACGTCATCGGCCTGATTCCGGCCTGCGAGAACCTGCCCGACGCGCACGCAAACAAACCCGGCGACATCGTCACCTCGATGTCCGGACAAACCATCGAGATCCTCAACACCGATGCCGAGGGGCGCCTGATCCTGTGCGATGCGCTCACCTACGCCGAGCGCTTCGAACCCGACGCGGTCGTCGACATCGCGACCCTGACCGGCGCGTGCGTGATCGCCCTCGGCGCCCACCCCAGCGCGCTTTACAGCAACCACGATCCGCTGGCCCGAGAAATCGAGCACGCCGCCGACCACGCGTGGGACCGCGTATGGCGCATGCCCTTGTGGGACGACTACCAGGAGCAATTGAAGAGCAGTCTTGCGGACATGGCGAACATAGGCGGCCGTCCCGCCGGCTCGATCACCGCCGCCTGCTTCCTGTCGCGCTTCGCCAAGAAATACCACTGGGCGCACCTCGACATCGCCGGCACGGCCTACAAGGGCGGCCGCGACAAGGGCTCGACAGGACGACCGGTATCATTGCTCGTGCATTTCCTGTTGAACCGCGCGGAAAAGTGACCGAGATCATCTTCTACACCTTCGCCGAAGACCGTCTCGACGTCGCACGTCGGGTCGCCGCCAAGGCTTACGGCCAGGGCAAGCAGGTGATGATCTATGCGCGCGACGACGTGGTCGTAGAGACAATCGATCGCCTGCTGTGGACGACACCGGCACTCGGTTTCGTCCCGCACGCCCGTGACAGCGCAGCGCTCGCCGCCGAGACCCCGATACTGATCGGCGCCAACGCCGATGCGCTTCGGTGCGCGGACGTGATGATCAACCTCGATGCCGAGCAACCGCCGACTTTCGGCCGGTTCGAGCGGCTCGTTGAAATCGTCGGCATGGACGAAGCGGCGCGCGAGCAGGGCCGCGCGCGTTACCGCTTTTATCAGGCGCGGGGCTACGCGCTGAAAACCCACGACCTGCGCCAGCAGACCGACGCGTGAGGACACCGTGAGCGACGACCGCCTGTTGAGCAAGATGGATGCCCTGCTTAAGAAGCATCGCGGCGCGGGCGATCCCGCTCCCCCCGATGGACCCGTGGCCGCACCCTCGTCCGAACGCCCGTCGGGGTGGCTCCCGGTGCTCACGGACGTGATCGAGCGCGGTATGCCGCCCGCGACAACCTCGCCGCTGCAGCCCGCCACGGTCGCGCGCGCCGAACCCGACCCGGCGCCACCTGCCCCTCCGGAAGCGGTCAGCGATACCCTGGCCGAACAGTTGATGAGCGAACTCGCGCCGCGCTTATCGGAAGTGATGGAGAAGCAGGTGGCGGCGGAATTGCGCAAGAACATTGACGAAACGGTCGCCAACCTGCTGTCGCAACTCGACGTCAACATGCGCGAGATCGTGCGCGACGCCGTCGCGGAAAAGTTGAAGCGGCCGCGCGATCCTTCGAACTAAGCGGCCCGGGCGTCGCGGAATTCGTGTGGGCGTCCCCGCGGCATAACTCGTTTTTTGGGATAATGCCGCCTTTGCGCGCACGCCATGGAACTCGCCAAATCCTTCGAACCCGCTGACATCGAGACGCGCTGGTACGCCCGCTGGGAAAGCGCCGGCTTCTTCAAGGCGGGCGGAAAACCCGACGCGCCCGCCTACTGCATCATGCTGCCGCCGCCCAACGTGACCGGCACGCTGCATATGGGGCACGCCTTCCAGCACACCCTGATGGACGCGCTGACCCGCTACCACCGCATGGCGGGGGACGATACGCTGTGGCAGCCCGGCACCGACCATGCCGGCATCGCAACCCAGATCGTGGTCGAACGCCAACTCGACGCACAGAAACTGTCGCGTCACGACCTCGGGCGCGAGAAATTCCTGGAAAAAGTCTGGGAGTGGAAAGAGCGCTCAGGGTCGACCATCACGCGCCAGATGCGCCGGCTGGGCACGAGTCCGGACTGGAGCCGTGAGCGTTTCACGATGGACGAAGGCCTGTCGAAGGCCGTCACCGAAGTGTTCGTGCGGCTGTATCGCGAGGGGCTCATCTACCGCGGCAAGCGGCTGGTGAACTGGGACCCCGTCCTGCAGACGGCGGTATCCGATCTCGAGGTCGTCAGCAGCGAGGAGGACGGCTTCATCTGGGAAATCGGCTATCCGCTCGAAGACGGGTCCGGAGTCCTCACGGTCGCTACAACGCGCCCCGAAACGATGCTCGGCGACGCCGCCGTCGCAGTCCATCCGCAAGACGAGCGTTACGCCCACCTGATCGGGCAGCAGGTGCGTCTGCCGATCGCCGAACGCAGCATACCCGTCATCGCCGACGACTACGTCGACCGCGAATTCGGCACCGGGGTCGTCAAGATCACTCCGGCCCACGACTTCAACGACTGGCAGGTCGGGCAACGCCACGGGCTCGTGCCGATCAATGTGCTGACGCCCGACGCCAGAATGAACGACCTGTGTCCCGCCGCGTATCAGGGCCTCGATCGTTACACCGCGCGCCAGAAGCTGCTCGACGAACTGCAGGCCAAAGGACTGCTCGTCTCGGCGAAGCCACACAAGCTCATGATGCCGCGCGGCGACCGCACGCAGGCCGTGCTCGAACCCATGCTCACGGACCAATGGTTCATGAGCATGGAAGGCCTGGCGAAGCAGGGTCTCGCCGTGGTCGACTCCGGCGAACTGAAGTTCGTGCCCGAAAATTGGACCACGACCTACCGGCAGTGGCTGGAGAACATCCAGGACTGGTGCCTGTCCCGCCAGCTATGGTGGGGGCACCGCATCCCCGCGTGGTATGACGCCGACGGCAATTTCTACGTCGCGCACAGCG
>CBJMYK010000027.1:0-10985 GCA_966433795.1 uncultured Thiobacillus sp.
CGGGTCGCGGGAAAGGTGAAGCACGAAGCTGTGATAGCCGCGCGCGAGCTCCCAGGAGAGCCCGTAGATCGCGTGCCAGAGCTGGCTTTCCATCTGACGCGACATCCGCGGGTTGCGCAGATACTGCCGGATCAAGGTGTCCTGGAGGTCGCGCGACCGCTCGTCCAACAGCATGAAGATGTCGAGACGATCCCGCGTGAAACTTTCCGGATCTTCGTTCGAGCGCTTGAGCGTGCGGCAGACTGCGTCCTGGCATCTGGCTGCGTCGCCGACCGGCAAGTTGTCGAGCCAGCGCGCCGCCGATTTGAGATCGCTCAGCGGGTCGTCGACGCGCTTCGCCAGCGGCACCAGGCGCGAGAGCTGAGAGGTGAATCTAGTCGCCAAAGAGGTCATGGGTACACAAATCCGGTCGGTACTACGCGAAGTTGTCGACCTATTAAGCAAGCTTTATGCCAGGATTGGCTCCTAGCCCAGCCTGCTTCGTACCCACGCCTCCACCGAGGCGAGCGCGGCCGGCAGCGCGTCTGCGTCCGTGCCGCCCGCCATCGCCAGATCGGGCTTGCCGCCCCCCTTGCCGCCGACTTGGGTCGCGACGAAGTTCACCAGTTCGCCCGCCTTGATCCTGCCCGTCACGTCGGGCGTCACGGCGGCGATCAGGTTCACCTTGCCTTCGGCTACGCTGCCCAGCACCAGCGCGCAGGATTTGAGCTTGTCGCGCAGCTTGTCGGCGGTCTCGCGCAGGTCCTTGGGGCCGACGCCGTCGAGTTGTGTCGCCAGCACGCGCACGCCGCCGACATCGGCCGCATGCTGCACGAGTTCGTCGCCTGTGCTCCCCGCAAGCTTGGACTTCAGGCGCTCAAGCTCCTTTTCCAGCGCGCGCACGTTGTCGAGCACCTGTTTGAGCTTGGCCGGAAGTTCGGCGGGTTGCGCCTTCAGGACGGCAGCCGCGAACCGGATCTCCTGATCGCGCATCTGCAGGTAGGCGAGCGCGTTGTCGCCGGTGACGGCCTCGACGCGGCGCACGCCCGCGGCCACCCCCGATTCGGACACGATCTTGAACAAGCCGATATCGCCGGTGCGGGCCACATGCGTGCCGCCGCACAATTCGCGCGAGCTGCCGATGTCGAGTACGCGCACTTCGTCGCCGTATTTTTCGCCGAACAGCATCATCGCGCCGGTTTTCTGCGCCGCCTCGATCGCCATTACCTGTGCCTGGACCGGGCTGTTGGCGAGGATTTCTGCGTTGACGCGCGCTTCGACTTCGCGGATCTGCGCGTCGGTCATCGGGGCCGGCTGGACGAAGTCGAAGCGGGTTTTTTCGCTGTCGACCAGCGAGCCTTTCTGCTGCACATGCTCACCGAGGACCTCGCGTAGCGCCTTGTGCATCAGGTGGGTGACCGAGTGGTTGCGCATCGTGCGCGCGCGCGCGACTTCGTCGACGCGTGCAAGGACCGCATCGCCGACCCCGAGCGAGCCGGTCTTGACGACGCCGTGATGGCCGAATACCTGCGCCTGGATCTTCTGTGTGTCCTCGACTTCGAACGTGCCGTGACTGCTCTGGAGCGCGCCACGATCGCCCACCTGGCCGCCCGATTCGGCATAGAAAGGCGTGTGGTCGAGTACGACGACACCGATTTCGCCTTCGCGCAATTCGCTCACGGCGCTGCCGTCGCGGTAGAGCGCGAGCACCGTCGCGTCACGCGTCAGGGTGTCGTAGCCGTGGAAGGTCGTCGCCTCACCCGAATATTCGAGTGCGGCACTGAGTTTGAATTTTCCGGCGGCACGCGCCTGCGCCTTCTGCCGTGCCATCGCCGCGTCGAAGGCGGCGGTATCGACGTTCACCTCGGCCTCGCGACAGATGTCGGCGGTGAGGTCGAGCGGAAAGCCGTAGGTGTCGTGCAGCTTGAACGCGAGCTCGCCATCGAAGCTGCCGCCCGCCGGCAGCGCCTTCAGCGCGGCTTCGAGGATGCCCATGCCATGCTCGATAGTCTCGAAGAAGCGCTCTTCCTCCTGGCGCAGGATGTCGCCGACGCGATCCTGCGCCTTGACCAGTTCGGGATAGGCGTCGCCCATCACGGCGGCGAGGTCGGGCACGATGCGATGGAAGAAGGCGGCACGCGTGCCCAATTTATAACCGTGGCGGATCGCGCGTCGGATGACGCGTCGCAACACGTAACCGCGGCCTTCGTTGCCGGGGATGACGCCGTCGACGATCAGGAAGGAACAGGCGCGGATGTGGTCGGCGATGACCTTGAGCGAGTTGTTCGCAAGATCGTTCGTCCGCGTCTCGCGCGCAGCCGCCCTGATCAGCGTCTGGAACAGGTCGATCTCGTAGTTGGAATGCACGTGCTGCATCACGGCGGAGATGCGCTCGAGGCCCATGCCGGTGTCGACGGAAGGCTTGGGCAGCGGGTGCATCGTGCCGGCCTCATCGCGGTTGAACTGCATGAACACGTTGTTCCAGATCTCGATGTAGCGGTCACCGTCTTCATCGGGCGAGCCGGGCGGCCCGCCGGCGACCTCGGGCCCGTGGTCATAGAAGATCTCGGTGCAGGGGCCGCAGGGGCCGGTGTCGCCCATCGCCCAAAAGTTGTCGGAGGCGTAGCGCGCGCCCTTGTTGTCGCCGATGCGAACGATGCGGTCCTTCGGCACGCCGATGTCGTTGTGCCAGATGTCGTAAGCTTCGTCGTCTTCCGCGTAGACCGTGACCCAGAGCTTTTCCGCCGGAAGATTCAGCACCTCGGTGAGGAATTCCCAGGCGTACTTGATCGCGTCCTGCTTGAAATAGTCGCCGAAGCTGAAGTTGCCCAGCATCTCGAAGAAGGTGTGGTGGCGCGCCGTGTAGCCGACGTTTTCCAGGTCGTTATGCTTGCCGCCCGCACGCACGCAGCGCTGCGACGATACCGCGCGGGTGTACGCGCGGGTGTCCTGGCCAGTGAACACGTCCTTGAACTGCACCATGCCGGCGTTGGTGAAGAGCAGGGTCGGATCGTTTCCCGGCACCAGCGAACTGGACGGCACGACGGTGTGTCCCTTGGAAGCGAAGAATTCGAGGAAGCTCTGGCGGATGGCGCTGCTTTTCATGTTTCGAGGCGTATCGGGCGTGAACGGCGGACAATAAAGCATTGTATCCGTTAAAGTTCTGCACTTACACGCGGCGCGAGGAGGCAGGATGCAGGATGACGAAGTGATCGCGGCAATGCGCCAATGGCTGGAAAAAGCCGTCATAGGCTTGAATCTGTGTCCGTTCGCCAAGGCGGCCTACCTGAAACAACAGGTGCGCTTCGTCGTGAGCCGCGCCCCGCATCTCGATGGATTCCTCGAGGACCTCGACCGAGAACTCGATTTTCTTGCCGCAGCGGACCCCGAGCGTGTCGAGACGACGCTATTGATTCATCCCGGACTGCTGCCGGATTTTCTCGATTTCAACGATTTTCTGCAGTGGGCCGAGGCAGCGGTCGACGAACACGGGCTCACAGGCGTGATCCAGCTGGCGAGTTTCCATCCCGCCTTCCAGTTCGCGGACACCGATCCCGACGACATCGGCAACTACACCAATCGCGCGCCATTTCCCACCCTGCACCTGTTGCGCGAGGCGAGCGTCGCCCGGGCGACGGCGAGCTTTTCCGACGCGGCGAGCATCTACGCGCGCAATATCGAAACCCTGACGACGCTCGGGCACGCCGGATGGCGCGCGCTCTGGGAGATGCCGCCGAAATCCTGATCCGACGCCGGGCATGCCACGGCGCGCAGCCGCAGCGCCCCGCGCTGACCCGGTCCGCCGAAGCGGGCCCTTAGCTGCCGCAGCCGCCGCAGCAACTGCCGCTCGCGTGCCGCGGCCGCTCCTCCTCGATCTTCACGCCGGCTTGCTCGAGCACCGCGACGAGCTCGGCGCGGGTCGGCGCCGTCTCGTCGACCCGGGCGTGCAGGCTCGCGGGCGCGTCGAAGAAGGAAACATGGTGGACGCCCGGCAGGGCCTTGAGCCGGGCGCCGGCCGCTTCCGCTGCTTCAGCTGTCGTGGCCCCGGCGATATTGAGAATCTCGATTTTCATGCGTGCTCCTTGGAGGGATGGGGATGGGTCAGATGTTTTCGGTAAGCCGTGCGTACAAGCTCGGCAGTACCTGGGGCAGCATCGCTGCATCGTGGACGACCACGTATCCGGTCGCGCCGAACAGATGCGGCAGGTAGTCGCCGGCCGCCTCGTCGATCGTTACGCAAAATGGCGTGAGCCCTTGTCGGCGCGCTTCGAGGATGGCCATCCGCGTGTCTTCGATGCCGTACCGGCCCTCGTACTTGTCGAGGTCGTTGGGTTTGCCGTCGGTAAGGATCAGTAGCAGGCGACGGCTCGATTTCCGGCTTGCAAGGATCGCGGCGGCGTGGCGGATCGCCGCGCCCATGCGCGTGTAATAGCCGGGTTTGATCGTCGCGAGCCGGCCGCGGATGCCGTCGTCGTAGCGTTCGTCGAAACCCTTGAGCAGGTGAAAGCGCACGTTGTCGCGCCGCACGGACGAGAATCCGTAGAGCGCGAAGCGATCGCCGGTCGCGGCCAGGGCTTCGCCGAACAGCAGCAGGCTGTCGCGGATCACCTCGATCACCCGCGCGCTGTTGTTGACCCAGGCGTCGGTCGACAGCGACAGGTCGGCCAGCAGCAGGCAGGACAGGTCGCGCTGCTGCGTGCGGCTGTCGATGTACAGGCCCGGCTCGCTGCTGCGTACGCCGTCGATCTTGTCGGCGGCGAAGCGCACGCAGGCGTCGATGTCGAGGTCGCTTCCGGACAGTTGCGCACGCAGGCGGGCGCGCTGCGTCGTCAATGCCTGGAATTGCTGGCGCAGCCGCTTCGCCGGCGCGCGCAAGGTCTGCGGCAGCGGGCAGGGCTCGGCGTCGCGCGCGACCATCATCTGCAGGCGGCAGTGGTCGGGCTGCAGGCGCTGCTTGCGGTGGTCCCATTCCGGCAGCAGGATGCCGTCGGCGAGCACGAGGTCGTCGTCGGCCTCGGCCGGAAGGTCGAGATCGAAGCGCACGCGGCTCGCCGCGGTGCTCTTGTCGTCGTCTGCGACGCTCAATATGTCGAGATCGTTCGCCGCCTTGGCGGCGTGTTCGTTCTCGTCTTCGTCGAGCGGGCGGTCGACCTTGACGAATTCCGCCCAGGAAAACAGGCTTTCAGCGCGGAAGAGCAGCATGAAGGGGCTCTTCGCCTCGGGCATCTCGACCCGCTCGGCGCGGCGCTTGCGGGCTTCCTCGTCAGCCTTGGACTTCGCGCTGCCGGGCTGCGGCGACTTCGCGCTGCCGGCCTGGCGGGCGTCTCCGGTATTGACGGGCGGCGTCGGATGCAGCCACAGCGGAACGG
This sequence comes from uncultured Thiobacillus sp., assembly GCA_966433795.1. Classification (GTDB taxonomy): domain Bacteria; phylum Pseudomonadota; class Gammaproteobacteria; order Burkholderiales; family Thiobacillaceae; genus Thiobacillus. Next base: position 5,349 of record CBJMYK010000027.1, read on the forward strand.
GCATCGGCGGGTGCTTGCCCGCCACGAAGTCGGTGACCGAGCCGGGTTCGGTGAGCGCGGCGCGGATCGCCGCCTCGGCCGCGGCTTCCTGGTCGCGCAGGCGCTCGGGCTTCGGCCGCAGATTCAACAGGTCTGCGACGAGCCGGCGATAATGCGGCGCAAGACCCGGCAAGGCCGCAAGGGCGGCGCGCGTCGCGGCCTGATTGCGCACGATCCACGGGGCTTCGGGCGCCACGTCGTGCGCCGCGAGCGCGAGCAGCCAGAGGTAGAGTTCGCGGTTCTGTGCGCGCTCGGGGAAGACGTCGAGTTCGGCGGGCAGGTGCAGCGTCGTGTCGTCGCTCCAGGCGAGCTCGATCTTCTCGCCGACGCCGGCGACGCGTTCCATCCAGCTGCGCCGGGCACCGTGGGCCGTCGCCGTGCCGGCGCGCACGCTCAGTCCCGGGTCGCCGCCGAGGGCGCGAAAGAAGATCGGCGCGATCGGATCGATTTCGCGCAGCGTCACCCGTGCCTTCGGAAAGCCGCGGTGCGCGGTGCGGGTGATCAGCTTGTCCCAGAGGCCACCGACGAATTCTTCCATGGCTAGTTCTCCTTCCGCGTGGGCTGCACCGGCGCCTGCACGATCGGGATCGTGCGCGCGGCGCGGACGTTGAACGCTGCTTCGGATTCGGCGCTCAGGTCGTGCACCCAGTTGAGCAGGGTGCCGTGCGGGTTGCCTTCCTGGGTGTGGTCGCAGGCGTCGACGCACTGTCCGCACTGCACGCACGCGAACATCATGCGCTTGACGTTGCGCGGGTTGAGGCGCATCGGGCAGACATGGTCGCAGGCCGAATAGCAGCTCGCGCAGTCCTTCGCGTGCTCGCGCTTGAAGCCGACCACCATCGCCTTGTCGTTGCCCATCCACGCCAGGCTCTGGAACAGCCCGACCGCGCAGGCGTAGCGGCAGAAGAGGTGGCGCGCGAACATGAACTCGACAAAGAACGCGAGGGTCGCGGCGCCGAGGAAAATCGCCTGGTTGCGGGTCAGTGTGGCGTTCCAGAGGTTGCCGTAGATCTCGGCCGGCGGAAGCAGGTAAGTCAGCAGAACGACGGCCCACAAGCCCGCAAAGCCAATGACCAGCGGGAGCACCGCGAACCACCAGAGCGCATCGCGCGGCGTCTCGCTGCCGTCCGGATTGCGCGCGGGCTGCCGCTTCTTGTCCCACAGGCTCTGCTTGCCGATCGCGCGGCGCAGCGTCCGGTTGATCGTCTCGACCACCGAGAAATGCGGACAGAGCCAGCCGCAATAGAGGCGTCCCCACTTCCAGCTGACGTAGATCAGGGTGCCGACGACCGCGACGAGCGGCAGGAAACCGCGTAACACGAGATTGAGCGCTGCTTCGCCCGCAGATGCCTTGCCGGCGGTGAATTCGTAGAGCCCGAGCGTCCAGTCGAAGCCGAAGAGGATGAAATGCTTGAGGTTGAGATCGAGACGGAAGATGTCGAACACCGGCGCGAACACGAACAGCAGGAAAAATCCCGTCTGCGTCAGCTGACGCCAGCGCTGGACCGGGATGCCGAGCCAGCCGCGTACCTCGCGCGCGATGCGTGGACGGAGCGCGGAAGCGGCCTGCGCGTTCAGCATTCGCGTTCCCCGAAGAGCGGGTAGACGAACGTCTGCCCGGCGATCGCGCGTGACAGGCCGAGCACGCCGAGCAGGACCATCCCGGCGTGGCAGCATACGAAATAAAGCACCAGCACGACCCAGGTCGCGGGGCGTTCGAGGCCGACGAACGACACCACCGCGCCCGGCACCGCGACGAGCAAGAGCCCGGCCCAGATACTCGCCGCGACCGTCTGCTTGAGGTGACAGCGCGTCAGCCGATCGCGGCCGCCGGCGTGGCGGCGGTTGAGCCGGAGCAGGAGCAGGAACGCGAGCCCGGGCATCAGAAGCAGGTTCAGGAGATAGAGCGCTTCGGCCTGAACGGCGACCACGCGCGGGTCGGGCGGCGCGTCCATGGCCTAGTTGCCGAAGGTTGCCTTGATCACTTCGAGCAAGGCTTCGGCCGTGTCCTTGTCGTCGGTCAGCGATTCGACGAGCGCCGCTTCGCAGGCCGCGACCGGATCGCAGCCGGCCTGAACGAGGCTCGCGGCGTACACGAGCAGACGCGTCGAAGCCGCTTCCTCGAGGTCGTGGTCCTTGAGTTGGCGCAGGTGGCCGGCCAGGTTGACGAGCTGTCTGGCGACGAGCGGCGAAACGCCGGTCTCCGCGATCACGATTTTTTCCTCGAGCGCTGCCGGTGGGAAATCGAAGCTGATCGCGACGAAGCGCTGGCGCGTCGACGGTTTGAGGCTTTTCAGGAGATTCTGGTAGCCCGGGTTGTAGGAGACGACGAGCATGAAGTCGTCGGGCGCCTGCAACTCCTCGCCGGTGCGCTCGATCGGCAGGATGCGCCGGTCGTCGGTCAGCGGATGCAGCACGACCGTCGTGTCCTTGCGCGCTTCGACCACCTCGTCGAGATAGCAGATGCCGCCCTGGCGTACCGCGCGCGTTAGCGGGCCGTCGGACCACACGGTCTGGCCGTCGCCGATCAGATGGCGGCCGACGAGGTCCGCCGCGGTGAGGTCGTCGTGGCAGGCGACGGTGATCAGCGGCCGCGCGAGGCGTGCCGCCATGTGCGCGACGAAGCGCGTCTTGCCGCAGCCGGTCGGGCCCTTGATCAGGAGCGGCAGGCGCTTGCGGAACGCGTACTCGAACAATTCGCACTCGTTGCCGACCGGCTGGTAGAACGGTACCGCGCAGAGGGTATCGAGGCCAGGCATTGACATGTCGTTCATGGAATTCTCCGGTTGCTTCTACGTCGTTTGGAAGGCATAGCCGATGAGGCCCAGCACCAAGAATAGCCAACCCAGCACGATCCAGCGCCAGGGTGCGCCGACGGACAGCAGGGCCATGAAATGGTCGATCACGATGCGGCCCTTGATGAAGGTCAGCAGCAGCACCGGTGCGAGGAGCGCATTGCCGGTCAGCCCGTCGCGCGTCAGGACGACTGCGAGCGCGGTCAGCGTGAGCAGGATCAGCCAGTGAGCGGTCGGCGTCTTTAGCATGGTCAGCGCAGCACGTAAATCAGCGGGAAGAGCACGATCCACACGAGGTCGACCATGTGCCAGTATGCCGCGCCGGTTTCGACGCCGCCGTGATTCGCGGCGCTGTAGCCGCCCTGCCATGCCTTGAGCGTGACGGCGCCGAGGATGACCATGCCGAGCACGACATGCATGAAGTGGAAGGCGCCGAGGCCGAGGTAAAACATGTAGAAGACGTTCGTCGACATGGTGATCCCGGCGCCCATTTTTCCGCCGAGTTCGATCAGCTTGAGAACGAGGAAGGCGCCGCCGCATGCCATCGCGGCGCCGAGCCACAATGCCGCAGGGCGGGAATGTCCGCGCCGGACCCGGTCGACGGCGCGGACCACTAAATAGCTGCTGGTGACCAGCAGCACGGTATTGATCGCGCCGCTCAACTGGCTGAGCTCGAGTTGCGACGCGTTGAACAATTCGACATTGCGTGTGCGGGCGAACGCATACGCGAGAAAGAAGACGCCGAACACCAACAGCTCGGCGAGAATGAAAAACCACATCGCGAGATCGCCCGGCAGTGCACGGGGTTCGCGATGGGGTGTGGGAATTGAAAGGGAGACGTTCAAGATCGTATCCTTTTCCGCCCGGCGAGCCGGGCGGATCAGGTTTTAGGCTGCTGCAGCCGCGGGTGCCGCGGTGCTGACGCTGACTTCCTTGCCTTTGACGAAGAAGCTGCCGATGTAGAGCAGGATGCCGACCAGGAACACGAGGCCAGCCACTTCACGCATCCAGTAGAACAGCGCGACCTGCTCCTGCGCGGCCATGAAGGACATCGGCGTGTCGGAGATGCGCTGCAGCCAGATCTGCAGGATGCCGGCGGCGGTCAGGAACAACGTGATGAAGACCATCGAGATCGTCATCAGCCAGAACGACCACATCTCCATGACCTGGGCCGCCGCGCTGTTGGCGACGCGACCGCGCATCAGCGGCATGGTGTAGCTGATCATCGTCATCACGACCATCGCATACGCGCCGTAGAACGCCATGTGACCGTGGGCGGCGGTGATCTGGCTGCCGTGGGTGTAGAAGTTGACCGGTGCGAGCGTGTGCAGGAAGCCCCAGACGCCGGCGCCGAGGAAGGCCATCACGCCGGTGCCGAGTGCCCACAGCACGGCCGCCTTGTTCGGGTGTTCACGCCGACGGCGGTTGACCATGTTGAACGCGAAGACGGTCATCATGAAGAACGGAATCGGTTCAAGTGCGGAGAACACGCTGCCCCACCACTGCCAGTACTCCGGCGCGCCGATCCAGTAGTAGTGGTGACCGGTGCCGATGATGCCGGTGATGAGCGCCATGGCGATGATCACGTAGAGCCACTTTTCGATGACCTCGCGGTCGACGCCGGTGACCTTGATCAGCACGAAGGCCAGCATTGCGCCCATGATCAGTTCCCACACGCCCTCGACCCAGAGGTGAACCACCCACCACCAGTAGTACTTGTCCTTGACCAGGTTGCCCGGGTTGTAGAACGAGAACAGGAAGAAGATCGCGAGGCCCCAGAGACCGACCAGCATCACGAGGTTGATCGAGGTCTTGCGTCCGCGCAGCACGGTCATCGACAGGTTGTACAGCATCGCGAGCGCGACGATGACGATGCCGACCTTGGTCGGTAGCGGCTGCTCGAGGAATTCCCTACCCATCGTCGCGAGCAGGTTGTTGCCGGTCCATTCGGCCAGTGATGCGTAAGGCACCAGGAGGTAACCGAGTATGGTGGCGGCGCCGGCGACGAGGAAGATCCAGAACATCGCCAACGCGAGTTTAGGACTGTGCAACTCGCGTTCGGATTCCTCCGGAATCAGGTAATAGGCAGCGCCCATGAAGCCGAACAGCAGCCACACGATCAGCAGGTTGGTATGCACCATCCGCGCCACGTTGAAAGGAATGGCCGGGAACAGGAAGTCCCCCACCACATACTGCAAGCCCATGATCAGACCGAATAGGATCTGACCCAGAAAGAGCCCAATTGCCGCGATGAAATAAGGCTTCGCGACGGCCTGTGATTGGTATTTCATATCGTTCCCCGATTGCTGGTTACGTGGATGGACATTCTCAACCCTCGATATTCGGTGGCCATTTCGAGGTGTTCACCTCGGAGGCGTATTTCAGGAAGCTCACGAGATCGGCAATCTGCTCGTCACTCAGCTGGAAGTTGGGCATTTGACGCCGCCCCGGGGCGCCGGTCGGCTGTATCTTCATCCAGGTCTTGATGAAATCGGGCCCACGGCGCGCATACACGTTTCCGAGTTCAGGCGCGAAATAGGCGCCCTCGCCCATCAGCGTGTGACAGCCGATGCAATTGCGCGTCTCCCAGATGTGCTTTCCGCGCAACGCCGACTCGGTCAGGTTGGCGCGGTTGTCGCGCTTGGGAAGCGTCGTCATCGTGTCGAACGTGAGGCCGATGAACAACAGGAAGAAGAACACCGCGCCGCCGTAGAAGATGTTGCGGGCTGCGGATTTTGTGAATGCCGAGCTCATTTGGTGGGTCCCTTTCGTTTACTGGGTTGGCTACGAATCCCGTGCTGCG
>CBJMYK010000028.1:0-10922 GCA_966433795.1 uncultured Thiobacillus sp.
ATGGTACAGTCTCGACTCACTGGAACCAATGCCGCCTGAGAAGATCAAACTCTCTTGGCTCGGCATCCTGGTGCCGCATCTGCACTGGCATGTGATCCCGCGTTTTACCGATGACCCGCATTTCCCGAATCCGGTGTGGGGCGCGAGGCAACGGGACACGCCGCACGCCACGGCGCCCGATCTGGACGCGCGGCTCGCCACAGCGCTCAAGCGGCGCCTTGATCCCGCGCAGGAAACGGAATGACTTGGGCATTCTCCGGCACCGGCAGCACGCGCTGCGCCGGGAAAATGGCGGAGAAGGTGCTGCCCCGGCCCGGGGTCGATTGGATATCGAGCCTGGCGTGATGGCGAGTCAGCACATGTTTGACGATCGCGAGTCCAAGGCCGGTTCCGCCGGTCTCGCGCGAGCGGCTGCGGTCGACACGGTAGAAGCGCTCGGTCAGCCGCGGAATGTGCTCGGCGGCGATGCCTTCCCCCGTGTCCTTCACTGAAAAAATCGCCTCGCCGTCGCGCTCGTACCAGGCGAGCGTGATTTCGCCGCCCTCGGGCGTGTAACGCACCGCGTTCGAGACCAGGTTGCCGAGCGCGCTGCGGATTTCCTGCTGGCTGCCTTTCAGCCACATGCCGCTCGAGACCTGCACGCTGACCCGATGCCGCCCGCGGCTCAGGGACTCGGCCTCCGACTTCAGCGCCTGCACCATCTCCGGCACGTTGACTGGCTCGTCGCCGAGGCTGTGATCGGCACTTTCGAGCCGCGAGAGAATCAGCAAGTCGTCCAGGAGGCGCTGCATGCGCCGCGTATGGTCGAGCATGAGATCGAAATAGCGGCGGCTCTCGGCGGGCGGCAGGTCCTCCGTCTCAGCCAGCGTTTCAACAAAGCCGCCAACGACGGTCAGGGGCGTGCGCAGCTCGTGCGAGACGTTGGCGATGAAGTCGCGCCGCATCGCGTCGACCCGCTCGAGGTCGGTGATGTCGCGTGCGACCAAGAGCTTTTTGCCTTCTCCGAACGGCACGAGCTGGACCGAGAGCGTGAGCTCGCGGTTGATCGGGGACTTGCACACGAGGCGACGCGAATAGTCGGCGGCGTCGAGAAAGTCGAGAAAATGCGCCTGCCGCATCAGATAGCGGATGAACTGCCCCTGGTCGCGCTCGCAGTCGAGGCCCAGGTAGCTGCGCGACGCCGGATTGCACCATTCGATCTGCTCGGTGCCGTTCAGGATCACCATCGCGTCGGGCACGGCCTGCGCGGCGTGCTCGAACTGTTCAAGTGCGTTGGTGAGTTCGCTGCGGCTCGCGCGCTGGCGGCGCTGGAGCTTCTGCAACCGGTAGAAGATATCGCCCCAGGTGCCGGTCGCGTCGGGCGGGTCGACCTCGTCCGGGTTTTCGAGCCAGCGCGACAGGCGGTATTCCTGCCACAGCCGGCGCGCCATGACGAAGGCCTGGATACCGGCGAGAAAGCCGAGCGCCGCGACCCAGCCCGACGCCGCCCACAAGATCAGCGCGACCAGCATCACGCTGGCCAATACGCTGAGCGGTCGCCACCAGAAACCCATCATCATCGCCGTAAGGAAACTGGTCGGATTATCAGCCCACTTCGGTCGAAAAGCGATAGCCGGAGCCGCGTACCGTCTGAACCAGGGTCGCGTGGCCGGAAGGCTCGAGCGCGAGCCGCAGGCGGCGGATGTGGACGTCGACCGTGCGCTCCTCGACGAACACGTCGTCGCCCCAGACCTGATCGAGCAGCTGCGGCCGCGTATAGACGCGCTCGGGATGGGTCATGAAGAAGTGCAGCAGGCGGAACTCGGTCGGCCCGAGCTCGAGCGCGATGCCCTTGCCCTGGACGCGGTGGCTCACCGGATCGAGCCGCAGGCCTGCGATTTCCACGGCTTCCTCGGCCATCTGCGGCGCGCGACGGCGCAGCACGGCCTTGATCCGGGAGACCAGTTCGCGCGGCGAGAAAGGCTTGGTGATGTAGTCGTCGGCGCCGGTGTCGAGCCCCAGCACCTTGTCGCGCTCCTCGCCACGCGCGGTCAGCATGATGATCGGCACGGGCTGGTAGCGCGCGTCGCCGCGCAGGCGCCGGCACAGGTCGATGCCGGACATTCCCGGCAGCATCCAGTCGAGCAGGATGACGTCGGGTAGCGTCGTCTTGAGGAATTTGAGCGCGTGCTCGGCATCCCCCGCCGCGGTGACCCGATGACCCGCCTGGGTCAGATTGAATTTCAGCAGTTCCTGGATCCCGGGTTCGTCCTCGACCAGCAGAATATTGGCAGCCATCGTCGCTCCAGCCTTTTTGAATGGTGGCCATGCTATGACAGCAGTATGACTGATTTATGACGCGGCCCGCCTGTGGCGGGGCTTTCGCGTCTCCGCGCTGGTAGAATCCCGGGCTTGTCCGCTCAGCCCGACTGCCATGGAAAAAACCACCCATTTCGGCTACCAGGAGGTCGCCGAATCCGAGAAAGCCGCAAAGGTGGCCGAGGTCTTCCATTCGGTCGCGGCGCAATACGACATCATGAACGACCTGATGTCGGCGGGCCTGCACCGGCTCTGGAAGCGCTTTGCCGTGGCGCAGGCGGGGCTGCGGCCGGGCATGAAAGTGCTCGACGTCGCCGGCGGCACGGCCGACCTCACGCGCCTCTTCCTCAAGGAAGTCGGCGCGAGCGGCACGGTTTTGCTGACCGACATCAACTTCTCGATGCTCCGCGAAGGCCGCGACCGCATGCTCAACGAGGGCAGAACCCCGCCCGCGGTGCAGTGCGACGGCGAACGCCTGCCTTTTCCCGACGATTACTTCGATTGCGTCTCGGTCGCCTTCGGTCTGCGCAACATGACGCACAAGGATCAGGCGCTGGCCGAGATGCATCGCGTGCTGAAACCCGGCGGCCGCCTGCTCGTGCTCGAGTTTTCCAAGGTCTGGAAGCCGCTCGAGGCCGCCTACGACCTCTACTCGTTCAAGCTGCTTCCGCTCATGGGCAGATTCGTCGCGAACGACGCCGCGAGCTACCAATATCTCGCCGAGTCGATCCGCATGCATCCGGGCCAGGAAGAACTCAAGGCGATGATGGAAAGCGCCGGTTTCGCCCGGGTCAGCTACCAGAACATGACCGCCGGCGTCGTCGCCTTGCATAAGGGCTACAAGGTTTGATCGCTGCAGGCCTCATCGAACGCAGTCTCAATCATTTGTTGCGTCAGTCGCCCGGCGCGGCCGCGGCGCTCGCCCGACACGCCGGCGCGGGCGTGCGCTTCGACCTCGGCGTCGTCCGCTACGACGCCCGCATCGCCGACGACGGCTATTTTTCGGAGGCGGTCGTCGAGGTTCCCGACGCGGTCGTCGCGCCGACCGCTGCGCTCGCAGCACGCCTGCCGTTCACCGGCCGCGAAGCCTTCCGCTTTGCCGACTACCACGGCGACCCGGCGCTGCTCGCGACGCTCGACCGCGTCTTCCGCCACCTGGAATGGGACGTCGAGTCGGACCTCGCTCCCTGGGTCGGCGACGTTGCCGCGGCGCGCCTGCACCGCTTGGGCCGTGACGCCATCGCTGCGCTCGGAGACGCCGCTGCCGCGATCGGGCGCAATGCCGGCGAATACGCCGTCGAAGAGGCCGAGATGATGGCCCGCGGCGTCGACGTCGCACGATTCAATCGGCAAGTGGACGCCCTTGCCGACGACAGCGAGCGCCTCGCCGCACGCATACGCCGCCTGGAAGCCGGCGCCCGATGAAACTCCTGCGTCTCGCGCGCATCATCCGGACCGGCCTGCGCTTCGGGCTCGAAGAATTCTTCCTCGGACACGAGCGCGTGCGCCCCTTGCGTTGGCTCGTCCGCATCACGTTGTTCTGGCGACCGCTGAGCGAGCCGCGCGCCGTGCGCCTGCGGCGCGCGCTCGAGTCGCTCGGACCGATATTCGTCAAATTCGGGCAGTTGCTGTCGACCCGCCCCGATCTCGTGCCGGCGGACATCGTCGAAGAGCTGTCGCGCCTGCAGGACCGCGTTCCGCCTTTCCCCTCGGTACAGGCTATCGCCACGATCGAAGCGGCCTACAGGAAGCCGCTGTCCGCGGCTTTTGCCGAGTTCGACGCCACCCCGGTCGCCTCGGCGTCGGTCGCTCAGGTCCATTTCGCGCGGCTGCACGACGGCACCGAAGTCGCAGTCAAGGTGTTACGCCCCGGCATCGCGCCGGTCATCGCGCACGACGTCTCGCTCATGTATCTCGCGGCGGGCCTCGTCGAGAAGCTGTTTGCCGACGGCAAACGTCTGCGTCCGCGCGAGGTCGTGTCCGAGTTCGAAAAGCATCTGGCCGACGAGCTCGACCTCATGCGCGAGGCGTCCAACTGCTCGCAACTGCGGCGCAACTTCCGCGACTCGCCGCTGCTCGCGGTGCCGGAGGTGTACTGGGACCACTGCACCGCCGAGGTCATGGTCATGGACCGCATGGACGGCATTCCGGTCAGCCAGATCGGGCGTCTGCGCGAAGCCGGCGTCGACATTCGGCGGCTCGCGGCGACCGGGGTCGAGATCTTCTTCACCCAGGTGTTCCGCGACGGGTTTTTCCACGCCGACATGCACCCCGGGAACATCCTGGTGGCGCCGGCGCGGACGGCGGCGGCTGGCGAGGGCGCGCCCGCACCCGTCGACCAGTACGTCGCGCTCGATTTCGGCATCATGGGTACGCTCACCGAGATCGACAAACAGTATCTCGCGCGCAATTTTCTCGCTTTCTTCCGCAGGGATTACCGCGGTGTCGCCCTCGCGCACCTGGAATCGGGGTGGGTCCCGCCCGACACGCGCGTCGACGAACTCGAGGCGGCGGTTCGGGCCGTCTGCGAACCGGTGTTCGATCGCCCGCTCAAGGACATCTCCTTCGGCCGGGTGCTGCTGCAGCTTTTCCAGGCCTCGCGCCGCTTCAACGTCGAAATCCAGCCGCAGCTCGCGCTGCTGCAGAAGACGCTGCTCAACATCGAAGGCTTGGGCCGCCAACTCGACCCGGATCTCGATCTGTGGAAGACGGCGAAGCCCTTCCTCGAGCGCTGGATGAACGAGCAGATCGGCTGGCGTGCGCTGCTCAAGAGTCTCGAAACCGAAGCCCCAAAATGGGCGACCCTGCTACCGCAACTGCCACGCCTGGCTCACGCCGCGCTCGCCGACAACCGTCTCGCGCTCGTGGAAGCGGATCTCGTGCTGATGCTGCGCCAGCAGCAGGCGCGCAATCGGTGGCTCGGGGCGATCGCCGTGCTACTCACCGTGCTGTCGGGGCTCGTGTTCTATTCCATTCTGCAGTAGGGGCAAGGCGTGCTGATCGGTTTTGTCGTTCTCTACCTCGTCGTGTCGATCGGCGTCGGACTCTATGGCGCGACCAAGGTCCATAGTGCCGGCGACTACATCACCGCCGGGCGCGCCTTGCCGATGGTCGTCGTCGTCGCGATGGTCTTCGCGACCTGGTTCGGCGCCGAAACCGTGCTCGGCATTCCGGCGACCTTCCTCGACGAGAATCTCGGCGGGACGATCGCCGATCCCTTCGGCGCCTCGCTCGCGCTGATCCTGTTCGGCCTGTTCTTCGCCCGCCCGCTTTACCGCATGCAGCTGCTGACGCTCGGCGACTTCTTTCGCCAGCGCTACAACCGTCCGGTCGAGGTGGTCATTTCGTCAGCGATCGCCCTGTCCTATCTCGGCTGGGTGTCGGCGCAGGTGGTCGCGCTGGGGCTGGTATTCAACGTGCTCTCCGAAGGCCTCGTCACCCAGCCGCAGGGCATCGTGATCGGCGCTTCGGTCGTGCTGCTGTATACGCTGTTCGGCGGCATGTGGTCGGTGGCGCTGACCACCCTGGTCCAGATGACCGTCATCGTGCTCGGCCTGCTCTGGATCGCGAAACTCGTCGGCGACATGCCGGAGGTCGATGGAATCGCGCCGGTGATCGAGCACGCCCATGCGGCCGGCAAGTTCGAATTCTGGCCCCCCCTGGAATGGGCAGCGATCGTCACCTTCGTTGCCGGCCTGCTCACGATGGGACTGGGCTCGATTCCACAGCAGGACGTGTTTCAACGCGCCAACACGGCGAAAACCGAACGCATCGCGGTCTGGGGCACGCTCGCTGGCGGGGCGCTGTACTTTCTATTCGCCGCGGTCCCGATCTATCTCACTTACGCCGCGACTTTGGTCGATCCTGCGATGACGCAGGCGCTGCTCGCCGAGGACGCGCAGCGCGTGCTGCCCGCCTTCGTCAAGACGCATCTGCCGCTCTACGCGCAAATCATTTTCTACGGCGCGCTGCTGTCGGTGATCATGTCGACCGCCTCCGGCACGCTGCTCGCGCCTTCGGTCACGATCTCGGAAAACGTCATCCGCGAGTTCATGCCGCACCACCGCATGAACGAGAAACAGTTGCTCTGGATCACCCGCGCCGTCGTCGTCGCCTTCAGCATGGTGGTCGTCGCCTACTCGCTGTGGTCACTGCAATCGAGCACCAGCATCCATGAAATGGTTGCCAACGCCTACAAGGTCACCCTCGCCTGTGCCTTCGTGCCGCTCGTCGCCGGCCTCTATTGGGGACGCGCGAGCAACGTCGGCGCCGGCCTCGCGATTGCGCTCGGCTTCGTTGTCTGGGTGGTCATGGAGTTCGTTGCGCCCGAGGCCGCCCTGCCGCCGCAATTTGGGGGACTGATCGCCAGCGCCCTCGGCATGATCCTCGGTAGCCTCGCCTCGTCCAAAGCGCATCGCTGACTGTCGGCGGTTTTTACATCGCCAGCCGCCCCGGCCCTCGGAATGCCTTCCGCTTCACGATAAGCCATTGATTTGGCTTGATATTGACACGGTCAGGTGGACATGGCATGCGTAATGCTTCGCTTGGAATGAAGCAAGGGGTCAAGCGCTCCACCAGCCCCGGCTAACGCGTGATCGTCTTTCCAATAGTCCAAGGAGGCCATAATGAAACGAACATTCAAGCGCTTTGCCCCTGTTGTCCTGTTTGCCGCCTCGTCGATGGCCGCGAGCCTCGCCAACGCGACCATCGTCACCGTCTACAACGACTTCGACGGCGGCCTGGCCAACTTCAACAGCACGGTCGCTGCCGCTGGCGGCACCGCGACCCACGACCCCTGGTCGAGCCCCTTGAGCGGCACGTCTTCGGACCAAGGCGATTACGTCGTGACCATGAACGATGGCGGATTCATTTCCTCCTCGATCTACACTCTCTATAACTCGAGCCCGAGCCGGCAAACCAGCGGTTATGTGGTCAGCATCGACCCCCATGGCTCCGGCCCGGGCATCGGGGCGATCGGCAGCGGCATGACTCTGACCTTCGACACCGCGGTGAACGCGATCGGCTTCGAAGTCGGTGACTGGTCGACCTGTTGCCAGCCGTCGGACCTTTATATTTCGTTCAACGATGGCGCGCCGATCCTCGTCGGCCACTCGACCGTATTCGGTGACGGCTTTCTGACCAACGGCGGCGCGGGCGTCTTCGTCGCGGCTTTTGACGATTCGGGCGACTTCACCAAAGTGCAGTTCTGGGGTGACGGCTTCGGTGAAGTGCTGAACGCCGGTGGCACGATCCACTACGCGCTGCTCGAGCAAGGGAGCCTGCCGGGGGTGCCCGAGCCGGCATCGCTCGCGCTGCTCGGTATCGGTATGGCCGGACTCGCGGTCGCGCGCCGGCGCAAGACGAACGGCTGACGCAGAGTCTGCGACACAAGACAACGGCGACCCACGGGTCGCCGTTGTCTTTGCGGGACGTCGAACGGGCTTAGCGCAGATAGCCCTCATGCTCGAGCTTGAGCAGAATTTGCTGCACCGCCTCGTCGATCGCAAGACCCGTGGTGTCGATCTCGAGCTCGGGTTTCTCGGGCACTTCATAGGGATCAGAAACGCCCGTGAATTCTGGAATCAGCCCCGCACGCGCTTTCGCATAAAGGCCTTTGCGGTCACGCGACTCGCAGGTTTCGATCGGCGTCGCGACATGGATTTCGACGAAGCCGCCGACAGCCTCGGTCATCGCGCGTACGTCGCGACGGGTCTGCCGGTAGGGCGCGATCGGCGCACAGATCGCGATGCCACGGTTCTTTGTGATTTCGCTCGCCACGAAACCGATCCGACGCACGTTGACGTCGCGGTGCGCTTTCGAAAATCCCAGTTCAGACGAGAGATGGCGTCGCACGATATCGCCGTCGAGCAAGGTGACGCAACGTCCACCCATCTCCATGAGGCGCGCGGCGAGTGCGCGCGCAAGCGTCGATTTCCCCGCGCCCGAGAGACCCGTGAAAAACACGGTGAAACCCTGACGGTCGCGTGGCGGGGTCTGTCGATGCAGTTCGGCCAACACCTCGGGAAAGCTGTACCACTCGGGAATCTTGAGGCCTGCGCGCATGCGGCGCTGGAATTCCTCCCCGGAGAGCGTCAGCAAGCGTGCACCCGGGGGCGCTTCCGTTTCCGGCAGATGCTCGGCCCGGTCTTCCACGTACACCATTCGGGGATAGGCGATCAGCCGCACACCGATCTTCTCCGCGCGTGCGGCGACCGACGGATCGAGCCCGCTTTGCGTGAGGTCCTGGCCGCGCCGGCAGTCCCCGCCGTCGGGCTGGTGCTCGCCGCCCGCGATCAGCAGGCTGCAGCCGAAGTTGCGCGCGACGATCGCGCGCAAAAGCAACGCGCGCCCGCTGGCCTCACGCGGCGGCGCAGGCAGCAGGGAGAGCTGCGTGGTCGCCGAAGGAAAGCGGTCGCGAATCGCGAGAAAGCTGCGCACCAAGCCGAAATAGGCCGGGGCAGCAGTAATATCGCCCCCGACCTGAGGGTGCAGCAGCAGATTGGCCTCGTTTTCGATCGCGCTCTTGAGACAGAACTCGTATTGCGCGCGATGCATCGGCTGCCGCGCCTGCCAGGCGATGATTCGGCGCCACCCGCGGCGCGCGAACAGCGCCCGCAATTCCGCAGGCGTGGCACGCAGGCCGACGAAATCCGGATGCGGCGGTGACGCGGTGCCTTCGACGCTCCCACCGACGTGCCAGCGTTCGTCATCGTCTTTCCATACGTCACTGATGGTGAGGATCGCCAGCATGTAGCCTTCTCCGTCACGCAACGCGAGCCGCTCACCGGGCCTGCGGTCAGCGAGCGTGCGGTCGCGGCTTGAGAGCGTGATTGGGGACGGCCAGAAGCTGCCGTCGTCGAGCTGTTGTTCAGCTTCGACCCGCGCGCATTGTGCGCGCGTCATGAAGGATGTGAGGGGCGAGTATGCGCCCGTCATCAACATCTCGAGCTCGCACTGCTGCTGCCAATCGAGGTCGAGCGAGGGCAGGCTCAGGGCCTCTTGCTTGAGCGCTTCGCGCTTCTCCGGATCGATCAGGTTGACGAGAGTGCCGCCGTAAGGCTCGATCAATTGATTCACCATGCTGCTCCAAGTCGGATGGAAGAGTGCACACGCATCGGCGGGGGATGCTGCTCGAGCTAGTTATAAATCTGAAAAAAAACAGCAATGAAACGGTCGAGCTCGGATCGCGGAAGATGGTTGACCCCGGCGGCAGCCTTGCGCCCGCCGCCGGTCTCGAACTGACTGCACAACTGGTCGGCGCCGGTTCTGTGTGTCAAGGGCGCGCGCACGCTGACGACATAGCCGCCCCCCGTTTTAGCGGTGAGCACTGCGTGAGCCTGCGACGGCGACTCCGTCGCGAGCGCATTGCCGAACACACCGGAAATGCGCCGCGCCCATTTCTCGGCGGGCAGCATGAAAATGCGTCCCGCGGGGCGTTCCTCCGCGACGCGGACGGCGCGCGCGTGTGCCATGTCGGTGTCGAAGCCGGACCGCAGCGTCCGATAGGCGGACGACTCGGCGATGAACGCAAAGGGATCGTCGAACGGGCGCAACGCGCGGTAGAGCGTTGCAGGATCGAAAAAGAGATCGTCGAGCGTCTCGCCGTAGCCGTTGTAGTTGAGACACTCGCCGAGAGACTGCAGATGTCGCAATTCCTCGTCGCCGAGTTCCAGCGGCGCTGCGGCGCGACGTGCCGCGTCCGCCATGTTGTCTCCGAAGGCAGCGACGATCGCCCAAGGCAGCCGGCGCCCATGCAAATGCGCGTTGACCAGGAGGCTCGTGCAGACGTTCGCGTCGGTGTCGATGTGCGGCTCGAAGCTTGGATGGCTGGGGATGCTGTCTCCGGGCTGATGATGATCGAAGTAACGCACCTTTACGCCGGCCGCGAGCAGCCGGTCGAGCGCCTCGCGGTTTTTCGACAGCGCGACGTCGAGAACCGTGACCTGGTCGCCTGCATGCGCCGTCACGCGCTTGAGGAGGCTGATGTCGCGCTTGGGGCCCGTCACCAACTCGGACTCCGCCGGATCCTCGAGGCGCAATTGATGGAGCGCGCAGATGCCGTCGGCATCGCCGTTGAAAACGTCAATAAGAGCCATCTGCAGGTCGGATGTGAATTCGTCGGGCAGTTCGAAAGTGCGGCCATTGTATGAATGCAAGCCCCGCGATGACAAGCGAATGCACGGCGCCATAGCGCAACCAGATGTCAGCGGATGCCGCGTAATGTTGACGGTCTGCGCTTAACAGAAACTGCAAGGCCGAGAACTGCTGGCCGTACTTATCGATTTCCGCTGCGAACCCCAGGCGAACGAGCAGCGCGGCGAGCGGCAGCGAGAGCAAGACCGCGCCCAGCCGCGTGAGCGCAGCAGAAGACGGAAGCGGCGACGCGAACAGCGCGGCGGCGACGAACTGTAGATACAGCGCGCCGCCCAGCGCCACGAACGCGAGCGGCCGCGGCGTGGCGAGGAGTTCGACGAGATTGTCGGTCGCGGCGTAGCCGACGATCACCCAATAGGCGACGACCAGCACTGGAAGCGCGGCCCAAAAATGCAGAGCGCCGAGCGCCCGCCCGCGCCAGCGGCGAACGCTCTGTGCCGCAAGATACAGCAGCGCGCCGGGCAGCGCGG
>CBJMYK010000029.1:0-10579 GCA_966433795.1 uncultured Thiobacillus sp.
GCCGCCGAGGTCATGCGCGCCGCGCTGACGCCGTGGGAAACGTTCTGGATCCTGTTCTACGCCTTCGCGACCTGGGGCAATGCCGGCTTCATGCGCGAACAGGTCTGCAAGTACATGTGTCCCTACGCGCGCTTCCAGAGCGTCATGTTCGACTCAGACACGCTGACCGTGACCTACGACAACTCGATCGGCGAGCCACGCGGGCCGCGCAGCAAGAAGACCGACTACAAGGCGGCCGGGCTCGGCACCTGCATCGACTGCCAGGTCTGCGTCCAGGTCTGCCCGACCGGCATCGACATCCGCAACGGCCTTCAGTACGAATGCATCGGCTGCGCCGCGTGCATCGACGGCTGCGACCAGATCATGGACAAGATGGGCTACCCGCGCGGACTCATCCGCTACACGACCGAAAACGTCGTCAAGGGCAGATACCCCGACGCCGGCATCCTGCGCCACGTGCTGCGCCCGCGCACGGTCATCTACGGCGTGCTGCTGCTGGCGATCGCCGGCGCCTTCGTCTACAGCCTCGCGACGCGCGTGCCGCTGCGCGTCGACGTCGTGCGCGACCGCGTCGCGCTGTCGAAGGAAACCGACGAAGGGCTGATCGAGAACGTCTACCGCCTGCAGATCATCAACAAGGATGGCGCGCCGCATCGCTACACGATTGCCGCGGCGGGCATCGAAGATCTTCAGATCGCGACCGCGACCCGCGAGATCGTCGCCGCGCCGCTGCAGACGATCGACGTCCCGGTGAGCCTAATCGCGGATCCGACCGCGCTGAAAGGCCGCTCGATCGAAGTCAGCTTCATCGTCCGGGCGGCCGACGATCCGCGCATCCAGGCCCAAGTCGAGACCAAATTCTTCAATCGGTGACACCATGAATATGCACAGCGAGCCACCCGGCAAACCCTGGTACCGCGAACCCTGGCCCTGGTTTCTGATCAGCCTGCCCGCTACCGCCGTCATCGCGGGCCTCGCCACGGTATGGATCGCGGCGACCGATGCCGACGGATTGGTCGTCGGCGACTATTACAAAGCGGGGCTCGCGATCAACCAGGTGCTCGCGCGCGACGAGGCGGCGCGTGAACGCGGCCTCAGCGCAAGCCTGCAAACCGAGGACGGCAGCCTCGAACTGACGCTCGGTGGCCGCCTCGCGGCCTACCCCGAGCGGCTCGCACTCATGCTCGCGCATCCCACCCGCGCAGGGATGGATCGGTCACTCATGCTCCATCATGCCGGCGCGGGACGTTACCGCGCGGCCTTGCCGGCGCTGCCGGCCGGCAAGTGGCACGCGCAACTCAGCGACGAGGCGTCGACATGGCGCTTGGCCGGCGTGCTCTACACGCCTTTCGCCCGTCCGGCCGTTCTGCGGGCCGGCGTCACATCCACTGCACAGGGAGGAGACTAAGATGGAAGCTGTACTGAATCTGCTGCTGACCAGTCCGATCGGGCTGCTAAGCCTGTTCACGATCGTATTCATCATCGGAATGGGATTTTTCATGTCGGCCTGGGTCAAGCGCCGGATGAACGACCCGGAAGAATAACCGTGGCACTGGAGGAGCACGCGATGATGCAGCGCCTGATCCACATTCTCTGGCCGTCCTTCCTTGTCGCGGGAGTCGCCGACATCGTCTTCACGACCGTGTTCGACCCCCTCGGCATCCGCTACCGCGGGGAGGCGCTGTTCGACGACCGCATCGGCGCCTACACGGTCGGCTTCTTCGTCTTCTGGCTGCTCGGCATCGCGTCGAGCGCGACCACCTGCTACTTTCAGCGCAGCGCCGATGAAATCAACCGCTGCCCACTGCCGCCGCGCGCACGACCCGAAGGTTGCCCCAAGCGCGACACCGGCGACTGCTGTTGAGGTTCACCCCTACGCGACCGCGTCCGGCACCGGACCTGCAGCGCGATCGGCGGGTACAACGCAGACGCGATTGCGCCCCTCGTTCTTGGCTGCATAGAGACCGCGGTCGGCGCGACGCAACAGGTCATCGAGCTCCTCGGACGGGTCCTCGAGGCGGGCGACCCCGGCACTGAGCGTAATCGGCGCCGGATAGGCTGTGCGGCTCGTCTCCGCCACCAGGGCACGCAAGCGCTCGGCCGATTGAACCGCATCGTCGAGATCCTGGCCGGGCAGCATCAGAATGAATTCCTCGCCGCCGAGCCGGGCGAAGATGTCGCCCGCACGCAGCGCGCCGCTCAGCGTGCTCGCAAGCGCCTTCAAGGTGGTGTCGCCGGCCTCGTGCCCGAAGCGATCGTTGACCGTTTTGAAGAAGTCGATATCGAACATGACCACGGACAGCGGCAGTCCCTGGCGCTTGGCGCGGTTGATTTCGCCCTTGGCCTGCTCGACGAAGTGTCGGCGATTGCTGACGCCGGTCAGGGAATCGATGGACGCGAGCGCCTTGAGGCGCCGGTTCGCGACTTCGAGCGCCTCGGTACGCGTGCGGACCCGCGCCTCGAGTTCGCGATTGAGGCGGTCGAGCGCGTCGTGCGTCGCCCGCAACTCGGTCTCGCGTGCCTGCAGACGCGCATTCCGGTCGCGCAATTCCTGCAGCAGCGCGGCCAGCGCGAGGGAAGGCAGAATCAGCACCGCGAGGTATTCCTGCAGCAACAAAACCGTGGCCGCCGGCGTCGCCAGGACCAGGGGCCCGCGATCGCCGAGCGTCGCCGCGATGGCGATGCCGGCGATCACCAGGGTGATGCTCGCGGCGCCCCGTACGCCGAAGCGCGTCGCAGCCCACAGCGAGAGCGGGAGCAGCAGGAAGGCGCGGCGCGGAAAAGCCATTTCGACCAGGTGGGCGGAGGGCGAAAAAACCCAGACGCTGAGCAGGAGGGTCAGCGCGAATAACGCGACCGCTTCCAGAGGTCGGCGTTCGTCAGGCGGGGCCGCGCCCTGCAGCCAGCCCAGAACGAGCGGCGTAACCAGAAGCACGCCGAGGCCGTCGCCGAGCCACCATATCCGCCAATAGGTCCAGAACGAGGTCGCGGCCTGCCCACTCAAGCCATAGATCGCGGCGCCCAGCAGCGCAGCGAGGCCACAGGCGACGACCAGGGCGTAGACACCGAACGACATGACGTGGCGCAGGCTCGCGAGCCTGAACGGCCGCGCGACGCGCTCGAGCAGGTAGGCGGCGAGCAGGCACTCGAACACGTTGACCGCGGCGAAGCCGAGCGTCTGGGCCAGACTGAAGGTCGACATGTCGGCCGCGAACTCGGCGAGTACTGCGGCGCCGAGATGCAGCGGCCAGTCGCGCCGCGCGCTCGTCAGCAGCGCGACCAGCAGAATGCCGTTGGGCAGCCAGAAAATGGCGATGCCTTCCGACATCGAAGAAGCCGCGACGCCAAGGACGGCACCCAGGTAATACCCTAGCCCGGTCGCGAGAGGAAACAGCAGCTTTTGCCGCACCAGCCGATTCACGCGGCGGGCGGCTTTCGACGCGCGCGCCGGGGTGACCGGCCGCTACAGAAGATCCGTTCGATAGGCATTTAGCCGTCCTCCGTCCGTGATTCGGCGACTATCGCGAAGAGGCGGCTGGTTTGTCAACCGCAGCGGCCGCAGCGCGCGTTGCGCCGACGCGCCGTGAGGCGATCAAGCGGTACGGGAATAGCGCGGACGCTCGCCGGCGGCTTCCTTCAGATAGCGGTCGAAGCACATGCCGATGTTGCGCAGGAAAAGCCGGCCCGTCGGCGTGACGCAGATCCTGTCGCTCTCGATTTCGACCAGGCCGTCCTCGGCCAGCGGGCGCAATTGGGTCAGCGCATCGGCGAAGTAGTCAGCAAAGGGCACATCCCATTCCTTGCCGAAGGCCGTGAAATCGAGTTCGAGGTCGCACATGACGCGGGTGATCGCGTCACGGCGGACCTGATCGTCGCGCGTGAGCTTGAGCCCGCGCTCGACTGCGAAGCCGTTCGCGCTCGCACGATCCTGATAGCGCTTGAGGTTCTTGTCGTTCTGCATGTAGACGTCCGCGGTCTGGCTGATGCTTGAAACGCCGAATGCGAGGATGTCGCAATCCTTGTGCGTCGTGTAGCCCTGGAAATTCCGCCACAGCGTCTTGTTCTGCTGCGCGCGCACGAGCTCGTCCTCGGGCCGCGCGAAGTGGTCGAGTCCGATATTGACGTAGCCGGCCGCGCCGAGCGCGTCGTTCACCGCCTGCTGCAACCCGAGCCGGGTCGCGGCGTCGGGGAGGTCGGCTTCGTTGATGAGGCTCTGGTGCTTCTTCAGCCACGGCACGTGCGCATAGGCGAAGACTGCGAGGCGAGCGGGCGCCCAGTTCGTCACACGCTCGAGCGTGCGGTTGAAACTCTCGACCGTCTGTTTCGGAAGGCCGACGATCAGGTCGAGATTGATGCTCGAAAAACCGAGCTCGCGGGCCCAGTCCAGCACCTGGCGGATCAGGAATTCGGACTGGATGCGGTTGACCGCCTGCTGCACGTCCGGGTCCATGTCCTGCACGCCGAACGACAGGCGGTTGAAGCCGGTCTCCCGCAAGGCCGCGAGATGCTCGTAAGTGAGTTCACGCGGGTCGACCTCGCAGCTCACCTCGGCGTCGGGCGCGATCGTGAAGTAGCGCCGCATCATCGCCATCAGGCGACGGATATCGTCGGGGTTGAGGTAGGTCGGCGTGCCGCCCCCCCAATGCAATTGCCGCGCGACCCGCGCCGGGTCGACGAGCGCGGCGGTGCGTTCCATTTCACGCTCGATCGCGGCCAGATAGGGCTGGGTCTTGCTGTAGTCGCGCGTCGCGACCATGTTGCAGCCGCAGTAATAGCAAAGCGAGTCGCAGAAAGGCACATGGGCGTAGAGCGACAGTTCGCGATCGCTGCGCGCGCGCGCGAGCGCCTCGCGCCAATCGGTCTCGCCGAAGCCGGTGTGGAAATACGGTGCGGTCGGGTAGGAGGTGTAACGCGGCCCGGGCACGCTGTATTTCTGTAGTAATTCGAGGGTGGTCGACGTCATCGGGGGCGTCCCATAACAGATACAAATATCTTTTTTATCATAGACCGGCGGTGAAATCCAGCCGCCCCGCCGCGGTCGCTGCCGGATTTTTGGGGTAAAGTTCAAAGCTGCCCAGCCCGCCCAGATATCGCGCTGCCGTCCGGAAAACCCATGTCACCTGCCCCCCTGCCATTTCTCGCCCGTCTGGTGCTGCTGGCGCTTCTCTGCAGCGCCGGTGCCGCCCGTGCCGACGACGCTTCCGATCTCGCCCAGCAGGTCTACGACCGGCCCAACGGGCGCGACCTCACGACCCTCGGGCGCATGGTGCTGAGCGAAAAGGGACGTGCGCCGCGCATACGCGAAATGGTCACCTACCGCCTCGACAAGTCGGGCGGCGAGACCGCGAATCTGATCCGCTTCGTCGACCCGGAAGACATCGCCGGCACCGGCCTGCTCAGCATCGACAAGGCCGACGGCAGCAGCGACCAGTGGCTCTACCTCCCCGCGCTCGACCGCGTGCGCCGCATCTCGAGTGACCGCAAGGGCGGGCGCTTCGTCGGGTCCGACCTCTATTTCGAGGATCTTCAGGAGCGCAAGCCCGCGCGCGACCGCCATCGCCTGCTCGGGCGGCAGACCGAAAACGGCATCCTCTGCGACGTGCTCGAGAGCGTGCCGCGCGACGCCGACGATTCAGTCTATGGCAAACGCATCAGCTGGATCGACCCCGCGACCGCGATCCCGCAACGCGTCGACTACTTCGAAAAGGGCGCGCAACAGCCCGCCAAGCGCTGGCTGCTGCGCGCGAAGCAGCGCAATCAGGGCTACTGGACGCTTACCGACAGTCGCATGATCGACCTCGAAAGCGGTCACCAGACGCGCATGGTCGTCGACGCCGCGCTGTACGACCAGAAACTGCCTGCGAAACTCTTCACCTCGCAAGCCCTGTCCGACGAAAGCCTGGAATCGGAATATCGCCCATGAAAAACCTGCTGCTGTCCCTGAGCCTCTCGCTCGCTGCCCTGCCCCCCCTCGTTTCGATCCCCGCGTACGCCGCGGACGAACTCCCGCCGCCGCGCGCGACGGCCGACGACGGCGGGGACGACCTGCCGCCGCCGCGGTCCACGGTGGAAGACGGGATGGACGAGCTGCCGCCGCCCCGCACGACGACGCGCAAGCCGGGCGCGGACGCCAGCGCGCCGCCGGCAGCCGACGCGGCGGACGACCTGCCGCCGCCCACGGCCAGAAGCCGCAAGGCTGCCGGCCGCGGTTTCCAGCCGACGTTCAAGGCCGGCGTCGACGATCTGCTGGTCGAGACAGGCGTGCTGCCCGACGCACCGGAGGCCGACAGCTATTCGACACTGCGCGGCGGCGCCTATCTGCTGTGGCAGCCGAGCCGCAACTGGGAATTTCGCGCCGGCGCCCGCATCGACGGCATGAAGCAGACCGGCGGTGGCGCCGACCACGACGAATTGCTCGCCGACTACACCGACACCTACGTGCGCTACCGCAACGGCGACACGCGCCTGACGCTGGGCGCGCAAACCATCGTCTGGGGCCGCGTCGACGAGGTCCCGCTCGCCGACCGCGTGAGCCGGGTCGATCTCACCCGCTTCATGCTGGACGACCTTGCCGACCGGCGCCGCGCGCAACTCGCCGCGCGGTGGGAACAAAGCTTCGGCAGCACCAAGCTCGATGCCGTCTGGCTGCCGGTCTTCCGCGCGGCGCAGCTACCCGACGTCGCCAGCGTGTGGAGCCCGATCAACCGCACCACGCGCCAGATCATCGGCATCGATCCCGCGCTCACGCCCTGGCTCGGCGCGGCGCGTATCGAGGAAGACGAGCACGGCAGCGGCGGCGGCGCCTTGCGCCTGAGCCAGGCAGGCGGGCCGATGGATTTCGGCGTGACGCTCGCCCGCACGCGCCAGTCGCTGCCCTACTACCGCCTCGACCTTTCCAGCCTCTCGCTCACCGCGGTCCACCCCTTCAACACCTTCGTCGGCGCCGATCTCGAGCTCGTCCGCGGCGGGCTGACCTGGCGCATGGAACTCGGCTACACCGACGACGTGCCGGTCACCTTGCCGAGCACCGCGATGGACAAGACGCAGTCGCTCGACTGGGTCGGTGCGGTCGAATTCTTCCCCGGCGGCGGCGACACGCGCGTCAACCTGCAACTGGTCGCGCACGCACTGCAGACCGACCAGACCGTCCTCGAACTCGACGAGTACTACGGCGCCAACGGCGAAATCGAGACGCGCTTCGGCCAGGGCCGCTGGAAGGCCGGGCTGCGCTTTGCCGGCGGCTTCAACGTCGACGACGTCTATCTAAGCCCGCGAATCAGCTACGTCGGCTGGGAACCCCACGAGCTCTACGTCGCCGCGCACTATTTCGACGGCGAAGCGCGCACGCTAGGCGGCTTCCATGAGGATCATTCACTGATCTCGCTGGGCGTGCGTACGCGCTTCTGACGTCCCGATCGTCGATGCAGACGCTCAAGGCGTGGGCGAGCGGCAGCCGGGTCCCCTTGCTGCCGCCGTGGGTGGCGCTGGGCCTGCTGCTCGGCATCCTGCTGGCGTCCATACCCTTCGTCCTCAAGCTCCATTTCAACAACGCCCCGGACATCTATTCCCCGCCCGATTCGCCGACGATCGCGTTGCGCGAATCGCTGTTCCGGGAATTTCCAAACGACGAAGCCGTCATCGCGCTGTTCGAGGGCGACGCGCTCTACACCCCGGCATTCCTCGCGGCGCTCGACCGCGCGGCGCGGGCGATGGAACGCCATCCGGCCGTCGACCGCGTGCTCACGCTCACGACGGTCGAACACATCGACGCGAGCGACGACGGCTTCGCCGTGGCGCGGCTCGTCGACCCGGAGGAACTCGACCGGCGCACCCCGGCGCAATGGCAGGCGCGTGTGCTCGGCGACGCCTTCGCCCCAGGGCTGATCGCATCGCGCGACGGTCGCGCGGTCGCCCTGGTCGTGCGGCCGAAAATCCTCAAGGAAAGCCTCGCCCGCCGCGACATCCAGGTCGCGCTCGACGCGGCGATCGCGGCCGCGAAGCTCGCGCCCTACCACACCGCCACCGCCGGGACCGTTGCCCAGACGGTCGAGGAATTACGGTCGATCTGGCGCGACAGCGCGATCTTCATTCCGCTCACGATCGTTATCGGCCTGGTGCTGATGTGGTGGGTCGTCGGTCGCGTGCGCCCGGTCATCGTCGGCGGGCTCGCGATGGCCGCCGTCGTCTGCGCGAGCGTGGCGGGGCTGGTCGTCACAGGCCAACCCTATACGCCGATCACGGCGATGATTCCGACGCTGATGGCGGCCTACACCACGGCGACGCTGCTGCATTTCTACGCCGCGGTCCAGCGCGCACGAATCGCGCTGCTGCCACGTCCCAAGCGCATCGCCCGCGCCCTGAAGGACACCTTCACCCCTGGACTTTTCAACGTGTTGACGACCGGGGCGGGCCTGCTCAGCCTGCTGTGGGTCGACATCCCACCGGTGCAAGCCTTCGGCCTCGCGGGCGCGGTCGGGACGCTGATGGTGTTCGTGGTGGTGTTCATCCTGGTGCCGCCGATCCTGCTCAAATGGGACACCCCGCGCTGGCCGCGCCGCCGCTCGGGGCTCGCGCACGCGCGCCGCATCGCCGCGGTGGTGGCGGTATTCAGTCTGCGCCATGCCGCTGCGGTCCTGATCGCCACGGTGATACTCGTGCTTGCGGCGATCCCGCTGGTCATGCAGGTCAAGGTCGAGTCCAACATCATCGAATTCTTCGCGCCCGAGCACAGCATCAGCCGCAGCACCAGTCGCATCGAGGACAGGCTTTCCGGCGTGACGGGGTTGGAAATCGTCCTCACCGGAACGACGCGCGACAGCCTCAAGGACCCGGCGACGCTGGCCCGGATCAAGGCGCTGCAGACCTGGGCGACGCAACAACCCGAGGTCGACCGCGCCTTTTCCCTGATCGACGTGCTCGAAGAAATGAACCGCGCCTTCCACGACGAGGATCTCGGCGCGCACGCCCTGCCGGAGAACCGGCGGCTCGTCGAGCAATTGCTGCTGATCTACGACGGCGACGACTTGTACGAACTCGTCAACCGCGAGTTCCAGCGCGGTCGTATCACGCTCAGTCTCAACGTCCACGGCGCGAACGAAATCAGTCAGGTGATCGAGCGGGTGCGCGAGCGGATCGCCGCACAGCCGATTCCCGGGGTCGCCGTGGAACTCGCGGGCTACGGCCGGCTCTTCTCGGATCAGGAGGATCGGATCGTCGACGGCCAGATCAAGAGCTTCTCTTCGGCGTTTCTCCAAATCCTGTTGTTGCTGGCGCTGCTCTTTCGTTCGTTCCACGGCGCGCTGATCTGCCTCGTTCCCAATCTCGCGCCGCTATTCTTCATCTTCGTGGTCATGGGCGCGTTCGGCATCTGGCTCGACGTCGCGACGGTGCTGATCGCCGGCGTCATCCTCGGCATCACGGTCGACGATACGATCCATCTCTATCACGGCTACCTGCATCGCATCCGCCGCGGCGTGAGCCCGGTTTTCGCGATCATCCGCAGCGTCGAGAGTTCGGGACGCGCGGTGATCGCCATCTCGGTCGTTCTGATCGCGCAGTTCGGCCTGCTGGGGTTGTCTGATTTTCGGCCCACCGCCCATTTCGGCATGCTGTGCGCGGTCGGCCTGTTTGCGGGCCAGGTGTTCGAGTTGCTGCTGATGCCGGCCCTGCTCGGGCTGCGGCTGCCGCGGAAGCGGACGTCTAAGGCACGGTCAGCCTGAGCGCACGGAACTCATCGTGGAACAGGGCGACCTCGTCGCCCGAGGCGAACTCCCACCCCTCGAAGTGACCGAAATCGATGCGTGAGTGTGGCTCGAGATCGAGCTGGAAACGCTTGGCCCGCGCCAGCGTGGGGTTACGGGCGCTGAGCATGACGGTGAGATAGCGATCGCTGGTATTCTCGATCACCGCGACCAGCCCTTTGCCGAGCATCGAGGAACGGAACCCCACGACGACCGGAAGCACGGGTTTGGCCGCGATCCCGGCCTGGTAGTCGCTCTCCTTGTACGCCAACTGTGCTTTGAGTTGCTCGATTTCGCGCAGGCTCTCGGTCAGCTTGTTGCGCGTCTCGATCAGATAGCGCTCGGTCTGCTGCCGGGTCTGGACCTCCTTCGACAGCCGCCGCTTGACGTCGCCGAGGTCGACGTTGAGCATGAAAGCGTACAACACCAGGCCGCACGCAAGCAGCGCCAGCACGACATTGACCGCGATCGATGCGGTCAGCGCGCGGCGCCTGGGCTGGCGGGGGGCGGGAGGCGTCATGGCCGCGTGCGCGCGCTCAGCCGGTGTTGCGCATGCCCGCGGCGATTGCGTTGATCGAGCGCTTGAGCGGCGTGAGCCAGGAGTCCTGTTCGGATTCCCATACGCTCTCCGAGCGATAGCGCTTCAGCAATCGGACCTGGATGTGGTTGATCGGGTCCATGTAGGGGCGACGGCGCGAGATCGACAGCGCCAGCGACTGATTGTCTTCGAGCAGACTTTCGATCTGCGCGACCTGCTTCACGCCCGCCACGGTGAGCGCAAACTCGTCGGCGATCGCGCGATAGATCGTCATCGTATTGGAATGGTCGCACAGCCGTGC
>CBJMYK010000030.1:0-10370 GCA_966433795.1 uncultured Thiobacillus sp.
TCGGTGGCCGATGTGGAAGCGCTGTTCGCGCTGCCCTTCGCCGATCTGATGTATCAGGCGCAGGGCGTGCATCGCGCGAGCTTCGACGCGAATCGCGTCCAGCTCTCCACGCTGCTGTCGATCAAGACCGGGGGATGCTCGGAGGACTGCGGCTACTGCCCGCAGTCGGTGCGCTACGACGCAGGCGTCGAGAGCCAGGGTCTGCTCGATCTGGACGACGTGCTCAAGGCCGCGCGGGCGGCGAAGGACGCCGGCGCCTCGCGCTTCTGCATGGGCGCCGCATGGCGCGGGCCGAAGCAGCGTGAACTGGAGCCCGTGCTCGACATGGTGCGCGAGGTCAAGGCGCTGGGCCTCGAGACCTGCGCGACGCTAGGCATGCTCAAGGACGGCCAGGCCGAGCAGCTCAAAGAGGCGGGGCTCGACTACTACAATCACAACCTCGACACGGCGCCCGAGTTCTACGGCGAAATCATCACGACGCGCGAGTACCAGGACCGCCTCGACACACTCGAGCGCGTACGCCGCGCCGACTTGCATGTTTGCTGCGGCGGCATCGTCGGAATGGGCGAATCGCGCACCCAGCGCGCGGGTCTGATCGCCCAACTGGCCGCGCTCGATCCGCAACCCGAGTCGGTGCCGATCAATTTGCTGGTCCAGGTCGAGGGCACGCCGCTCGCCGGGACCGAGGCGCTGGAGCCGCTGGAGTTCGTGCGCACCATCGCCGTGACGCGCCTGTGCATGCCGAAGAGCTTCGTCCGGCTGTCCGCTGGGCGACAGCAGATGAGCGATGCGGTCCAGGCCCTGTGCTTTCTCGCCGGCGCCAACTCGATTTTTTATGGCGAAAAGCTTCTCACGACGGGCAATCCGGAATGGGAGCGCGACCAGCGCCTGTTCGACAGCCTGGGCCTGACGGCGTTGTGACGCACGCCGCGCTGACCCGCCTGAAACACGGGCTGGCGGCGCTGAAGGCCGATCATCTGGCGCGGCGGCGGCCGCTGCTCGACGGCGCGCAGGGCGCGCACGTCACGATCGACGGCCGGCGCGTCGTCTCCTTCTGCAGCAACGACTACCTTGGCCTGGCCGGCGACCCGGCGATCGTCGCGGCCGCCCACGCGGCGCTCGATGCGTGCGGGGTCGGCGCGGGGTCGGCGCATCTGGTCAGCGGCCACCATCGCCTGCACCATGAGTTCGAAACCGCGTTCGCGCACTTCGTCGGCAAACCGGCGGCCTTGTTGTTTTCCACGGGTTATCTCGCCAACATCGCCGTGGTCACGGCGCTCATCGGTCGCCGCGGCGAAGTCTTCGCCGACAAGCTCAACCATGCGTCGCTGGTCGACGCGGCGAAACTCTCGGGCGCAACCTTCAGCCGCTATCGGCACGGCGATCTCGCGCAACTCGAGACGCGCCTCGCCGCGAGTGCGGCAGCGGAACGGATGATCGTCTCCGACCTCGTCTTCAGCATGGACGGCGACGTCGCGCCGGTCGACGCGCTGCTCGACCTCGCCGGGCGCTACGACGCCTGGCTCTACCTCGACGACGCGCACGGCTTCGGCGTATTGAACGGCGGACGCGGCGGGCTCAGCGCGCGCGCGCGGACGAGTGAGCGCGTGATCTACCTCGCGACGCTCGGGAAGGCCGCCGGCGTCGCCGGCGCGAGCGTCGCCGCGGACGCAAGCGTGGTCGACTGGCTGATACACACCGCGCGTCCCTACATCTACACGACGGCAGCCCCGCCACTCCTCGCAGCCGCGCTGCTCGAGAGCCTGCGCCGGATCGAGGCAGGAGACGCGCTTCGCGCGCGCCTGCAAAGCCACATCACGCAATTGCGTGAGGGGCTTGCGGGCTTGAAGAACGCCGTACTCGCCGAGTCGCAGACGCCGATCCAGCCGCTCATCGTCGGCGCGAACGCCGACGCGCTGCGGTTGTCGCAGGCCTTGTTGCAACGCGGCATCCTGGTGCCCGCGATACGCACGCCTACGGTCCCGGCGAATACGGCGCGTCTTCGCATCACGCTTTCGGCGGCGCACAGCGCTGCTGACGTCACTCAACTTGTCGAGGCGCTTCATGCCGTCGCCTAGGCCGGTTCTCGCGCTGGTGCACGGCTGGGGAATGAATGCCCGCGTGTTCGACCTGCTCGCCGCCCGTCTCGGCGATCGCTTCGACGTGCGTGCGCTCGACCTGCCAGGCCACGGCGGACGCGGCGCGCTCCCGGTGAATACGCTCGACGCCTGGGCAGGCGACCTTGTCGATATGCTGCCCGAGCGGTCGGTTGTGCTCGGCTGGTCGCTCGGCGGCCAGGTCGCGTTGCGCGCTGCCCTCGACCATCCGGACAAGATCTCACGCCTGATCCTCGTCGCGACGACGCCGCGATTCGTCCAGACCGACGACTGGTCGACCGCGATGGGCGCAGCCGATCTCACAGCCTTCGGCGAGGCACTCGTCGCAGACCCGGTCGCTACGCTGCAGCGGTTTTTGAGTCTGCAGACGCGCGGCATGCCGGACCAGAGAGCACTGTTGCAGCGCTTGCGGCAGACGCTCGGCGCAGCGGCTGCGCCCGAGCGGACGGCGCTCGCAGCGGGGCTCGCGATGCTTCGCGAAACCGACCTGCGCGGCGAGGTTGTGCGCCTGACCCAGCCGGCCCTGGTGCTGCACGGCGCGCTCGATACGCTGACCCCGCCTGGCGCCGGCGCGTGGCTTGTGCGCACGCTTCGCGCGGCGCAGTACGTCGAGTTCGAGCGTGCGGCGCACGCGCCACATCTGTCTCATCTCGACGAGGTCGCGGACGCGATAGGAGCGTTTTGTCCGTGACCGAAGCCGACCTCGATTACGCCGAAGTGCGGCGCGCATTCGACCACGCGGCGGCCGATTACGACGCGCACGCCGTGCTGCAGCGCGAAGTCTGCGACCGTTTGCTCGAAAGGCTCGATTACATGACGCTGCAGCCCGCGCGCGTGCTCGACGTCGGCGGCGGGACAGGCTACGGGACTGCACATCTGCGGACGCGCTACCCGGATGCCGAACTCTATGCACTCGACATCGCGCCCGCGATGCTCGCGGCGGTTCGCAGCCGCTTTCCGCCGCCGAGCTGGGGGCAGCGGGCGCTCGACCGCTTCACTGCCGCCGCGCCGCGCGGCGCGCAACTCGTATGCGCCGACATGGGTCGCCTGCCGCTCGCGGCGAACAGCTGCAACCTCGTCTGGTCCAGTCTCGCGCTGCAGTGGGCGCAGGACCTCGAGGCGACGTTCCGCGGCTTTCATCGCGTTCTCGCGCCGGGCGGTTTGCTCATGTTCGCGACCTTCGGCCCCGACACGCTGAAGGAGCTGCGTGCCGCGTTTGCCGCGGTCGACGACGCGCCCCACGTCAATACGTTCATCGATCTGCACGACATCGGCGACATGCTGATCCACGCTGGTTTCACGAGCCCGGTGATGGAGATGGAGATGCTCACACTGACCTACGCCGATCTCAAGGCGCTGATGCGGGACCTGAAGGGCATCGGGGCGCACAACGCCGCGGCAGCGCGGCGCCGCGGCCTGCTCGGGAAGTCTGCGTGGGCGCGGCTCGAGCAGGCCTACGAAGCGAACCGAAGCGGCGGCCGGCTGCCGGCTACCTTCGAGGTCGTCTACGGTCACGCCTGGGCGGGAGACAAGACGCGTCTCGAGGACGGACGCCAGATCATTCAGTTCGCGATCGGTGAGCGCCGACGCAAGCTCGGCCGCGCATGAGCGGGCGCGGCCTGTTCGTTACGGGGACCGACACCGACGTCGGCAAGACCCGGGTCGCGGTCGCTTTGATTCATGCGCTGCGCGCGCAGGGATTGCGCGTCGCGGCGATGAAGCCGGTGGCGGCGGGTAGCGCGCCGCGGGAAGTCAACGCGGACGTGCGCGCGTTGCTGCAGGCGGCCGATGTCGAGGCAGACCTGCGCGATGTGAACCCCTACGCCTTCGAGCCGGCGATCGCTCCGCACATCGCGGCCGATCTGATCGGCGTGACGATCGACCTCGAAGTCATCGCCGCCGCTTACACGCGGCTCGCGGCACGGGCCGACGTCGTCGTCGTCGAAGGTGCGGGCGGCTGGCGCGTGCCCTTGAACGAAACGGACGACATGGCGACGCTGGCCGAGCGTCTCGGCATACCGGTCGTGCTGGTTGTCGGCTTGCGCCTCGGTTGCCTCAATCACGCGTTGCTCTCGGCCACGTCGATTGCCGGCGCGGCCGTTCCGTGGGCCGGATGGATCGCGAACCACGTCGATCCGACGATGCACTGTGCGGCGCAGAATCTCGCCACTCTGCAGGCGCGCCTGCCGGGCCCCTGCCTCGGCGTCCAGCCGTTTCTCGTCGAGCCTGTGACGCAGCAAGGCGTCCCGTCATGGCTCACGCTGCCAAGACTATCAGCATCTTAGAATAGTCTTGAATAACGATATTTAATAAACAAATCAATAAGTTAAAGAAACGCTAGCGCTTGTTTGGGGCAGCGGCGCCGTGTTACTGTTTGCGACATAATGCCGCACCCGGCTTCCCAGGTACCTGACATGAAACAGGTGGATCCGGAAGACTGCGTAGGCGAGGCGGCCGGTGCGTTCGTATTCCGATCGAGCCCGAACTATTCGCTGACTCGCGCCCAGGAACAGCTCGCCTTCTGGGGCCTGGCGACACCGTGTTGCGCTGCGGCGTTCGCCCTCGCCTTCGCCGGGTACTGGGTGGTCCTGCCGTTCGCGGGGCTGGAAATGGGCCTGCTCGCCTGGGCGTTCAAGGCCCTGCGGAAACGGAAGGACGATTACGAAGTCCTCTCCATCGACGGCGATAGGGTCGTGCTGGAATGGCGTCGGGGCACCGGCGTAGGACGTCGGGAGTTGAATCGCCAGTGGACGCGGGTGGTTTGCACATGTGCGGCGCCCGGTCGGAATTGCCGTGTTGGCGTCAGTTGTTACGGGCGCGAAACACTAGTCGGACAGTATCTGAGTGACGAGGCGCGGCTTCGTTTGGCCGCCACGTTACGCAGCAAGTTGCAGGCATAGGTGCAAGGCCGCTTGCAACGACTACCCATAACAAAGTCGAGAGGATGGGGACGCGATGAAAAGCACGTGGCAACGGAAGAGCTTGATCGGGGGAGCGCTGCTGACGCAGCCGGCGCTGGCGGAATATGGCTACAACCTGCAAAGGCCGGCCAGCCAGATCGCCCACGACGTGTTTCAGCTGCACAACCTGATCATGCTGGTGTGCCTGGGAATCTTCGTCGTGGTGTTCGGCGCGATGTTCTATGCCTTGATCAAGCATCGCAAAGCGGCGGGTCATGCAGCCGCGCATTTCCACGAAAACACCACGGTCGAAATCATCTGGACCGTGATTCCGTTCGTCATCCTGATGGGGATGGCCTATCCGGCCGCCAAGGTGGTCATCGACATGAAGGACACGTCGAACCCCGATTTGACGATCAAGGCCACGGGCTATCAGTGGAAGTGGGGTTACGACTACCTCAACGAGGACATCAGCTTCTACAGCAACCTCGCCACGCCGCGCGCACAGATCACCGGCGCCGCGCCCAAGGGCGAGCACTATCTGCTGGAAGTCGACGAACCGGTCGTCGTGCCGGTCGGTAAGCGCGTGCGCATGCTGATCACGGCGAACGACGTGCTGCACGCCTGGTGGGTGCCCGCGCTCGGTGCAAAGCAGGACGCCATCCCGGGATTCATACGCGATATCTGGTTCCAGGCCGATACGGTCGGGACTTACCGCGGCCAGTGCGTCGAGCTGTGCGGCAAAGACCACGCATTCATGCCGATCGTCGTCGAGGTGGTGTCGGAGGCCGATTACCAGGCCTGGGTGGCGCGCAAGAAAAGCGCGGCGAAGAGCGCCGCGGCCGACAATACGCGATCGTTCAGCGTCGCCGAGCTGGTCGAGCGCGGCCAAAAGGTCTACGAGAACAACTGCGCCGCCTGCCATCAAGCCGACGGCAAAGGCCTGGCCGGGACGTTTCCTGCAATCAGCGGCTCAAAGGTGGCGACGGGACCCGTCGCCGACCACGTCAAACTCGTGCTGAACGGGCGGCAGGGGACGGCCATGGCGGCTTTCGGCGAGCAGTTGTCCGACGCCGACATTGCTGCCGTAGTCACCTACCAACGCAACGCGTGGAACAACAAGACCGGCGATCTCGTGCAGCCGGGCGACATCGCGATCGCGCGGGGCGGGGCGAAGGTCGCCGCCGCGTCCGTCGCACAGTGACAACCGAGAGGAGAGCCGACAATGTCTGACGCAGTCCACGCCCACGACGACCACGGACACCACGCGCATCCCGCCGGGATCATGCGTTGGCTGACGACCACCAACCATAAGGACATCGGGACGCTTTACCTGTGGTTCTCGCTGATCATGCTGTTCGCCGCCGGCAGCATGGCGCTCATGATCCGTGCCGAGCTGTTCCAGCCGGGGCTGCAGCTCACCCAGCCGGATTTCTTCAACCAACTGACGACGATGCATGGCCTGATCATGATCTTCGGCGTGATCATGCCGGCGTTTTCGGGCTTCGCGAACTGGCAGGTGCCCTTGATGCTCGGGGCGCCGGACATGGCTTTCCCGCGCATGAACAACTGGGCGTTCTGGATCCTGCCTGTCGCGGCGATTTTGCTCTTGAGTTCCTTCCTGCTGCCCGGAGGGGCGGTGGCAGGCGGCTGGACGATGTATCCGCCCCTCTACATCCAGGGCGGTATCTCCTACGATCTTACGATCCTCGCGGTGCACATCATGGGCCTGTCGTCGATCATGGGCTCGATCAACATCATCACGACCATCCTCAACATGCGGGCGCCCGGGCTCACACTGATGAAGATGCCCTTGTTCTGCTGGACCTGGCTGATCACGGCCTATCTCCTGATCGCGACCATGCCCGTGCTCGCCGGCGCGGTGACGATGCTGCTGACTGACCGCAATTTTGGTACACACTTCTTCAACGCGGCTGGTGGCGGCGATCCGGTGATGTTCCAGCACATCTTCTGGTTCTTCGCGCACCCCGAGGTCTACATCCTGATCCTGCCGGCGTTCGGCATCGTCTCCCAGATAATTCCGACCTTCTCGCGCAAACCTCTGTTCGGCTATGCCTCGATGGTGTATGCGACCGCGTCGATCGCGATCCTGTCGTTCATCGTCTGGGCGCACCACATGTTCACGGTCGGCATGCCGGTTGCCGCGCAGTTGTTCTTCATGCTCTCGACCATGCTGATCGCGGTGCCGACCGGGGTGAAGGTGTTCAACTGGACCGCAACGATGTGGAAGGGGTCGCTGACCTTCGAAACGCCGATGCTGTTCGCGATTGCCTTCGTCTGTCTGTTCACGATCGGCGGCTTCTCCGGACTCGTCCTCGCGATCGCCCCGGTCGACATTCAGTTGCACGACACCTACTACGTGGTCGCGCACTTCCACTACGTGCTGGTGTCGGGCGCCTTGTTCTCAATCTTCGCCGGCATTTACTACTGGCTGCCGAAATGGACCGGGCACATGTACGACGAGACGCTCGGCAAGTGGCACTTCTGGCTCTCGGTGATCGGCATGAACATCGTGTTCTTTCCGATGCATTTCCTCGGCCTCGCCGGCATGCCGCGCCGCATCCCCGACTACGCCTTGCAGTTCACGGAATTCAACCAGATCGCCACGGTCGGCGCCTTCATGTTCGGGTTTAGCCAGCTCATTTTCCTGGCCGTTGTGCTGAAGGCGATCCGTGGTGGGGCAAAGGCGCCGGCTCAGGTGTGGGAAGGTGCCGAAGGCCTCGAGTGGACGGTACCGTCGCCCGCGCCGTATCACACCTTCGCCACCGCGCCCGTCGTGAAATGAGTGCGCAAGCGGCGGTCGTGGCGGACGACAAGCGCAAGGGCAAGCTCCGTACCGCGCTGATCCTGGCGGCGTTTGCGTTAGGCCTGTTTCTGTTCACGCTTTACACGGGGCTCAAATAGACCATGGCCCGGGGCAATGCCCGAACGTTGGTCAAGCTCGTTGTCGTGACGATAGGCATGTTCGGCTTTGGCTTCGCCCTGGTGCCGTTCTATTACAAGATATGCGAGGTGACCGGCATCAACGCCGGGGGTGAACAGAGTCTGGCGAGAAATACGCAGATCGACACGAGTCGCTGGGTGACGGTCGAATTCGACGCCAACACCAACGGCAAGCTGCCCTGGCGATTCGAGTCCACTCAGCGTAGCGTCAAGGTTCATCCGGGGCAGTTGGTTCAGGTGGAGTACGAGGTGGTGAACACCAGCAAGCGAACGATCGTTGGCCATGCGGTGCCGAGCTATGGCCCCGCACGCGCCGCGAACTTCTTCAGGAAAATCGAGTGCTTTTGCTTTACGCCGCAGGCCCTCGCTGCAGGCGAAAAGCGGCGTATGCCGGTGATGTTCGTGCTCGATCCGACGATGGACCGCGACGTGCATACCGTGACCCTGTCGTACACATTCTTCGAGGCACAGAAGGAGGCGCAGGCGGCCCGTGCCGATGGACGCTTTACGCGTGGCTGAAAGAGGAAACTTCAAGGCCGCGCTGGCCGTTTTCTGGAGTTTCTTCGGCGTGCGCAAGCGGCGCGACTATGACGCCGATGCTCAGAACCTTACGCCGGCCCAGATCATCATCGCGGGACTGATCGGCGCCACGGTGTTCGTGCTGTCCTTGTTGCTGCTGGTGTATGCGGTGCTGCAGTTCGTGACGTGAACCAACCAAGACGAGAAAGAGGGGAAGAGATGAGCCTGGCACAGACTGACAAGTATTACCTGCCGCAGCCTTCGCTGTGGCCATTTGTCGGGTCCGTCGCGCTGCTGTTGATGGCGGTCGGCGGCACGATGACCATGCGCGAAGTGGACAACGGCGGATGGGTGCTGCTCGCCGGCGTCGCGGTCCTGCTCTACATGATGTTCGGCTGGTTTGGCGAGGTGATCCGCGACAGCGAGGCCGGGCGCTACAACAAGCAGGTTGATTCCTCCTTCCGCTGGTCGATGAGCTGGTTCATCTTTTCTGAAGTGATGTTCTTCGCGGCTTTTTTCGGCGCGCTCTTCTATACCCGCGTGCTGTCGGTGCCGTGGTTGGCCGACGCCGAAACCGGTAGCCTGCTCTGGAAGGGCTTCCAGGCGACCTGGCCGACGGCCGGACCGGGGCTCGCCCAGGATGGCTTCGCGTTCACGCCAATGGGTGCGTGGGGAATTCCGGCGATCAATACCTTGCTGCTTCTCACCTCGGGCGTGACGGTGACCTGGGCGCACTGGGGACTCAAGAGGGGTAATCGCACCCAGCTCATCCTCGGCCTCGCCATGACGGTCGCGCTGGGCGCCGTGTTCCTTGCCTTGCAGGTCTACGAGTATCACCATGCCTACACGGAAATGGGACTGACGCTCGGAGCGGGCGTATATGGCGCGACCTTCTTCATGCTCACCGGCTTCCATGGGTTCCACGTATTGGTGGGGACGACGATGCTGATCGTGATGCTGTTGCGCTCGATCGCGGGTCACTTTACAGCCGAGCACCATTTCGCCTTCGAGGCCGTGTCATGGTATTGGCACTTCGTTGACGTCGTATGGGTTCTGCTTTTCATTCTCGTGTACTGGCTGATCTGATTCTCAAAACCCCATAAAAAGGCGCGCGAGGCGCGGCTTTTTATTGCGGCAGGCGAAGCGTCAGCGCAGGCCGTTTTCCGGAATGACGCCGAGGTAGTGGCCAAGCATGAGGAGGGCGAACAGAATGAAGGACAGCGCGATGCGAACAGTCAGCATCTTGACCGTACGCTCGGACTTTCCCTTGTCCTTGACGAGGTAGTACAGGGCGCTCGCGAGACTGGCCAGGATCAGAAAGATGAGGAGCAGGGCAAGGATGCGCATGATCGGGACCGCATGGGAAAACTCAAGTCTAGCCGGAATGCGGGGCAGTCGTAGTTGCTGAGCGTGCGGATCGGGCGGTGGCAATTCGCACCCGGATTATGGCCGACGCTGGCGGCGCTGTTTTTTTTCGTGTTGACGCTGTGGCTCGGGAGTTGGCAGAGCGGTCGCGCCGAATACAAGCGACTCCTGCAGGCGCGCTATGACGCAGCCCTCGCCCAGGTGCCGGTTCATCTCGGCGCAGCCAGCGTGAGCCGCGACAGCCTGCTCTACCGCAAGGTCGAGGTCGAGGGCGTGTTCGACGACACGCAGACGATCCTCCTCGACAACCGCGTGGTGCGTGGTGTCGCCGGCTATCACGTGCTTACGCCGCTGCGGATCGCAGGCGGGGCGCACGCCGTCCTCGTCAACCGGTTGAAACGGAACCTTGCGCTCGACCCACGACGAACGCGAACGCGAGAAGACACGGATGGTGGCGGTGTCGACGGAGGGCTGCGACCACCTGACCTCGGCGATCGCCGTGAGG
>CBJMYK010000031.1:0-10364 GCA_966433795.1 uncultured Thiobacillus sp.
GCCTTCGTACAGCATCACGATCAATTGGTGGGGACTGGCGGCGACGACGCCGGTTTCCAGGCCGATGTTGGCGTAGGCGTGGGCCGCGTTTCTAGAATTCGTGTACACGTCTGTCTCCCGATTTATGTGTTCTGGCTGCTCGGCAGGTTCGCAAGCTGCTGGGTCAGAAAACTGCTGGTGTTGTTCATGCTGCTGATCATCGCGTCGAGAGCGGCGAACTGGGCCCGATAGCGTTTCTCGATCTGCACCATGCGTGCTTCGAGTTCTTCCTGCCGCCGATCCAAGGCCTTGATACTGCCGTTGATCCCGTCCGTGCGTGTCTTCAGCCCGCCATCGTCCGCGAGCACCGTATCAAGATAGGCATCGAGCTGGTAGGCGTAGCCCGAACTAAACGTAATGTCTCCACGTGCGCCGAGCGGGCCGCCGTTGATGCGCAGCACCAGGCCTTCGCTGGCGTCGCCGGATGCTCCAGTCAGGGCCTGACCCGCGCCGCTGGCCGCGGCGCCGTTGATGGTCCCGGCGACATCGACACCCGCGGTCGTCGTGGGTGCCGCGCCGAGCAGCGTCGCGAGTGCGTTGCCTCCCGTGGCGGTGGCCTGCGAGGCACTGCCGTAGGAGGTTGACGAGATGCTGAGCACGCCACCGCTTTGCGTCACTTCGACGCTGCCGGAACTGCTCAATGCGCCGTTGATCTTGCTCTGTACTTCGGCCGCGAGCGCGTCAGCGCTGGCATAGGTTCCCGCCGCAAGCGTGGCGCTGACGACTTTGCCATCGACAATCATATCGAGCTGGTCGTCGACGCCCGCCGTGATGGTCAGCGCCGCTGCTTGGCTACCGACGGTCTCGCCGCGCGTCGCCAACCGACTGACCGTGACGGCGTAGGTGCCGGGCTGGGTCTCGGCAGTGCTGCTGCTGTAGCTCACCAGACTGTCGCTGGTTTTGCCCGCCTTGGCGAAGAGCGCTGCGATGTCCTCGAAGTTGTCGGCGATGGCCGTGTTCAGTTTTGCAGTGTCGAGCGAGAGCGTCCCCTCGCTCGTGAAGGTGACGCCGATTTGCGACAGGGTGGTCAGTTCGCCGCCGCTTTCGACCGCGGTGTTCAGCAGACCCCGCATCTGTACCTGGATTGCGCGCGCGGTGGCGTCGCCAAGAAGAACCCCGTTCTGGGCGCCGACGCCATTGAACGCAGTCAGGCTCTTGAGGGTGCCACTGGCACCGTTGTAAGCGCTGACGAAGGATTGCACCGCGTCGGTGATGGCTTTGGTATCGCGGCTGACCGTCAGGTTCAGCGGCTGGCCGACGTTGGTTTTGGTCAGGTTGAGGGTGACCCCTTCGATCGCATCCTTGACCGTATTCGTCGATTGGGTAACCGAAATACCGTCGATCTTCAATTGTGCGTCCTGCGCCGCCGCCATCTGGCTGAGATTCTTGCCGCTGCCGGCGCTGGCGGTCGGATCGTATGCGAGGGCCGACAGGCCGAGATTGTCGAGCGCCGAGCCGTCGTCGTCGGCCACACTGACTTTAAGGCTGTTGGCGGCGCCGCTGTCGGTCGACGTAAGCACGAGGCGATTGCCGCTGGCACTGCCGTCGTTGACGATTGTGGCGCTTACGCCGGCGTTGGCGTCGTTGATCGCGTCCCGTATGCCGGCGAGCGTATTGTTGGCCGGATCGATCGTGATGCTCTTGGTCGCCTTGTCGGCGTTCACCGTAAACGTGTTTGAGCCGCTGTCGTAGGTTCCGAACTGGATGGTCAAGGTGCCCGAACCGACCACGGTGTCGGTTCCCGCGTAGCCCGCCGAGGCGAGCTTCTGCTGCTGTGCGAGCTTCGTCACCTCGACCTGATAGCTCGCCGGCACCGCCTTGCCGCTCGCGCTGGCGCTGAGAACGGTGGTGTCGGACGCGGTAGCGCTCAAAGCCTGGAATTTGCTGCCGCTACTGAGATCCTGCAGCGCCGTCTGGAAGTTCGCGAGCACGCTGCGTACCTGGCCGAAGGCAGACAATTTCTGATTGTAGGATTGCTCTTTCTTGGCGAGCGCGGTGAGCGGCTGACGTTCGGCCGCCATCAACTGGCTGACGATGCCGTTGACATCGAGTCCTGATCCGATACCGGGGGCGGAAACCATGATGACTCCTCAGGCTTGACGGTTGATCAGCAGACCCTGCATGCGGTCGATGGATTTGGAGATCGCCAGCATTTCCTCACTCGGGATCTGGCGCAGGACTTCTGCGGTTTCCGTGTCGATCATCTGGACGACCGTGCGTCCGGTGTCTTGATCGAGGGAAAACTGGATACTGGCTGAAAGCGACTGGACGTACGCGTTGGCAGATTGCACGGCGGCGGCCACTGCTTCCGCCGGAACTGGCTGCGCTGGTGCGAAAACGGGACTATCGAGGGTGGCCCTTTGCGCGGTAGTGACTGGGACAGGCGCGGGTGCCGGGGCTTGCCTCATGACGGCAAGGTCAACTGAATCGACTTTTCCAATGGACATGGTATTCCCCTATCTAGGAGCGACGAAGGCGGAACAAGGAAAATCCTTGCCCCGCCGCCTCGCCCAGGCGCCGAGGCGCCCGTTTTTTAACTTAACCGCGCAACAGCGAGAGCACGTTGTTCGGCAGCGAGTTGGCTTGCGCCAGCATCGCGGTACCGGCCTGCTGCAGGATCTGGCCACGCGTCAGGTTGGCCGTTTCTGCGGCGAAGTCGGCGTCCAGGATGCGGCTACGCGCGGCCGACAGGTTTTCCGAGTTCGTCTGCAGGTTGGAAACGACCGAGCTGAAGCGGTTCTGGATCGCACCCAGGTTTGCACGTGCGGTATTCACTGCAGTCAGCGCTGCGTCCATTTGCGTCATTGCCGTGTCGGCGCCCGCCGTGCTGGAGATGTCCAGCGCGGAGAAGCCGGTTGCGGTGGCCGCGTTCGTGGTGGCCGCCGTCAAACCGGTGGTCGCAGCGGTCGACGAGGCGCCGGCGTGTGCGACGACGATGTCGGGCGTGGCCGTCACGGAGCCCGAGTTGGTGAGCACAACCTGGGTCGGGGCGGAATCGAGGATGGTCGCATAGACGCCGGTCTGGCTCGCGTAGTTGTTCACCGCGTTGGCGATCTGCGATGCCCGGTCAGCGGCGTTGGTCGCGGCGCTGATACCGCCGATGCTTACGCCATTGATCGTCAGGTCGCCGGCGGTGATCGCGGTAAAGGCACTGGCTGCAGCGCCCGTGACCTGGGCGATCGAAGAGCTGCCAAGTGACGCGACGTTGGCGTCGACGATCGGGCCGATCGAGATGGTCTCACCGACGTTCGCGCCGATCTGGAAGGCCTGGCTCGAGAACGAGCCGTCGAGCAGCTTGACGTCGTTGAAGCTGGTCGTGTTGGCGATACGGTCGATTTCGTCGCGGAGCTGTTGCGCTTCGGTATTCAGTGCGGCGCGGTCAGAGGAGCTGTTGCTGGCGTTGCGAGACTGGACCGCAAGTTCACGGATACGCTGGAGGCTCTCGGTAATCGTGCCGAGGGCGCCTTCTGCAGTCTGTGCCAGCGAAATGCCGTCGTTCGCGTTGCGCACGGCTTGGTTGATGCCACGGATCTGCGAAGTCATCCGCTCGCCGATCGCCATGCCGGCGGCGTCGTCCTTGGCGCTGTTGACACGCAGACCCGACGAAAGGCGCTGGATCGAGGTGTTCAGTGCGGATTGCGAGGTATTGAGGTTGCGCTGAGTGTTCAGCGAAGCCATGTTGGTGTTGATCACTGCTGCCATGGTGTTTCTCCTTATGTGCCCCAACGGGGGTCTGAGTGAGTCGAAGTTCCGGCTGATGCCGTCAACGTTGGTCTGCCCGCTGGGGCTGTGTGAACCGCCGTTGTGTGAGGAATCGTCGGGGGTCGGAGAAAGTTAAGGCTGTCAATTCAAAAATCTGCATCGTCGTCATTCCGCGCCGTCCGGCAGGGTCTCCGCGGCGACGCAGACGCGGTTCTTGCCGCTGTGCTTGGCTTCGTACATCGCGCTGTCGGCGCGCGCGATGAGGGCTTCCTGGGTCTCGTCGGCGCGACGTTCGGCGACGCCGGCGCTGAAGGTGATCAGCACGCGCTCGTTGTTGTCGAGGAAATATTTCTTGGTCAGGCTGCGTTGCAGGCGGGTGATGATCTGTACGGCCTCGGCGACGGGGGTATTGGGCAGGATGATCAGGAATTCCTCGCCGCCAATGCGTGCGATGTGGTCGGTGAGGCGCAGCTCTTCCTTGGCGACCTTGACCAGATGGATCAGCGCCTCGTCGCCGGTCTGATGCCCGCACCGGTCGTTGAGTGCCTTGAAGTTGTCGACGTCGAGCACGGCAATGCTGAAAGGCGTGTTAAATCGCTCGGCGCGCGATGCCTCGCGTGCAAATTCGTCGTCGAGCCCGCGCCGGTTGAGGCTGTGCGTCATCGGGTCCTCGCGCACCAAGGCGCTCATCTGGGCGAGTTCCAGTTCGAGCTGCTTGATGCGGTTGCCGGCATGCTGGGCGGCGCCGCGTTCCTCGATCATCTGGGCGTGGACGCGGCGGCTGTCGGCCTGGGCGCTGCGCGTTTCGTCGAGCAGATTTTCAAGGATGCGGTTCAGCTCGAGCACGTCTTCGGTGCGGCTGATCCGTTCGATGTGCGCAGCGATGGTCTGCTGGTAGTCGTCATTCGCCGCGACCGCGTCGCTCATGCGGCTGACGAAGCTCGTCATCGTGGCCTTGAGCGTCGCGGTCGCTTCGCGCAGGCCGTGCTTGACCAGGCTCTGCTTGTAGATGACCTCCTTGAGGCGCTTTTCCGCCTCGAGCAAGGACTGGATCCTGAGCGGGCCGGTAATGACGGTCTGGACGACGTCGAGCTGCCCACGCAGCCAGGTGTCGTCGTCGAGCAGTTCACCGATGTTTTCCACCAGCAAGAGCAGGATGCGCTTGAGCGTCTCCTGCTGGTCGAGCGTATGCGAGGCATGCAGATCGACGTCGATCCACAGGCTTTTCAAGCCGGACGCGGCGTCGCGCAGACCCGCGGTGCTGTTCGCTTCGCGAACCGCTGCCGCCAGCCGCTGCGTCTTCTCGACGAGCGTCGGGTTGTGTGAAAGCTGGGTCGCGACGCCGAATTC
This sequence comes from uncultured Thiobacillus sp., assembly GCA_966433795.1. Lineage (GTDB taxonomy): Bacteria > Pseudomonadota > Gammaproteobacteria > Burkholderiales > Thiobacillaceae > Thiobacillus. The sequence goes on from CBJMYK010000031.1 coordinate 5,092, forward strand.
GAGCGTCTTGACGAGAAGCTCGCGCAACAGGCCCAGGGTGTCGATCTGGCCCGGGCCGCTTCCCCCACCCGGCTTCAACTGCAGGACGATCTGCCCGACCTTCTTGCGGCATTCCGCCCAGTCGCTCGCGCGCAGCGCCTGCTTCAGCGCCTCGGCCGAAGCCGCCAAGGCCGGGTGATGCAGCGTGAGATCCATTGCCAGGCCGGCGAGTACGCTCGTCGCGGTCGCGGCACCCACTGCTGCGGCGGTCGCGGCCGGGCCGACGATTTCCTCATAGAGGGTCTGGTACTTGTCGGGCGTCGGCGCGATCCGTCGCATGGCCAGGCGGCGCAGCGTTTCGCGCGCGACCTCGGTCGGATTGGAAAGGTTGAGTTTTTCTGTCGGTTCGGCCATTTTCGGCGCCCGGCCCGGGTCGGGCCTGCTCTATGCTGCGCATCGTAAGCCGCGACGGCGGGCACTTAAGCACGGATTAGCGCGGTAAAAGCCGGGCATTTCCGGAGACGCGGCCAGGACGGCGGAGCAGTCGGCCGGGGAGGGGGGAGTTCGGTCTAGTCGAGGAGGCCGTGCTTGATCGCGTAATGGGTCAGCTCGGCGTTGTTCTTGAGTTGCATTTTGGTCAGGACCCGGCCGCGATACATGCTGACGGTCTTGACCGAGAGCGCGAGCTTGTCGGCGATTCCGCTCACGGTCAGGCCGGAGGCAATCATGCACAGCGTCTGGTACTCGCGGTTGGACAGGCTCTCGTGCGGCAGGCAGTCGCGCTCCCCGCTGACCTGGCTGGCGAGTTCCTGCGCGACCTCGGGGCTGATGTATTTCTTTCCCGAGGCGACGAGGCGGATGGCGTCGAGCAGTTCGGCGGGCGCGCTTTGCTTGTTGAGGTAGCCGGCCGCCCCCGACTTGAGCGCGCGCACCGCGAATTGCGTTTCGCGGTGCATCGACAGCATCAGCACCTTGATTCCGGGATGTTCCTTCTTCAGAAGTTCGAGCGTTTCGAGCCCGCCGCGATCGGGCATCGAGATGTCCATCAGCACGAGATCCCAGGCTTCCTGGCGCGCCATGCGCAAGGCGCCACTCGAGCAGTCCGCTTCGCCACCGACCTTGACGTCGTCGACTTCAGCGAGGATCTGCTTGAGCCCTTCACGGACGATGGCGTGGTCGTCGACGATCAGGATGCGGTAGGGTTTTGCGGCGGACACGGGGGGCTCTGCGGGTGACTTGGACACATTATGCGTCATTCCGCCGCGGCCGCGGGGCCGGACAACGGGATGCGCAGGCGCAGTTCGGTGCCCTGGTCCGGCGCCGGCCGCACGACGAGCTGCCCGCCGAGGGCCGCGGCGCGCTCGCTCATGCCGAGGATGCCGAAGACCGGCCGCGCCATGCCGTTCGGTGCGGCGGGCAGGCCGCGGCCGTTGTCGGTGAGCGTGAGATGCAGGGTGTCGCGATCGCGCACGAGTTCCAGCCGCACCCGGGTCGCGCGAGCGTGCTTGGCCACGTTGGTCAGGCCCTCCTGGACAATGCGGAACACGGCGATCGCGGCGGCCGAATCGAGCGGGATCTCGTCGGCGGGGGCGCGGAATTCGTAGGCGATCTCGGTATTGCGCCCGAAGCGCTGCAACTGGCTGTCGATCGCCGGCACGATACCGAAGTCGAGTGCCGCCGGCCGCAGGTTGGAGGCGATACGGTGCGCCGCCTCGAAGGTCTGGTCGACGAGGTTGTCGAGATACCGCACGCGCTCGGTCAGCGGCGCCGATTCCGTGGGCAGCTGGCGGGCGAGGCAGGACAGGCCGATCTTGATGGTCGTGAGGTTGCCGCCGAGGTCGTCGTGGACCTCGCGCGCGAGGTACAGCCGTTCCTGCTCCTTTGCGGATTCGACGTGGGCGGCCAACGCGCGCAGGCGCGCCCGCGAATGGTCGATTTCGGCCTCGGCTTCCTTGCTGCGCGTGATGTTGAGCATGATTCCGTCCCAGAGGGTGCAGTCGGCGGCCACGCGCTCGCTGACACGGATTGCGACCCATTTGACGTCCTTCCAGGCTTGCAGCCAGATCCGCCCCTCCCAGTTGAAACTCAAGTGGCCGCCAGCGGTCTCGGCGAGCCGCTCAAGGTAGCCCGGCCGGTCTTCCTCGAGGATCAGCGCGAAGAAGGCTTGCGGGTCGGCGCGCAGGGCGGAGGCGCGGACGCCGAGCAGCTGCCGTGATTGCTCGCTGACGTAGCGCAGCACCGGCGCCTGCCCGGGGCGGCGGACGACCTGAAAGGCCATTCCGGGAATGTGCGAGACGATCGCCTGCATGTCCGAGGCCGAATGCGCGAGCGCGGCGCGGGTCGCGTCGCGCTGGCTGACGTCGTCGGCCACGCACAGAAAGAATGGGCGACCGCTCTCGTTCGAATAGACCAGGCGGGCCTCGACCGGATAGCGGGTGCCGTCGGCGCGCTGGCATCGCGCCTTGAGCCTGGCGCTGCGTTTCCGGCCGCTGCGCAATTGGTTCAGCAAGGCCTGGAACGCCGGGGCGTCGTCGGGGGTCAGAAACTGTAGCGGGGAAAGTTCTCGGGCTTCCTTCAGTCGGTAGCGCAGGTTCTTCAGCGCGGCCGGGTTGGCCTGGACGATCAGCAGCGTTTCGGGATCGAGAACGAGCACTTCACTCGGCGATTCGCGGAGCAGAGCCCTCAACAGCGTCCTTTCGTCGATGGCTTTCGATGCAACCATACTCCCCCGCATGCTGAAACGATGACGACCGCGGTCGTTTGCGCGGAATAGTAGCAGATGCATTTTCAGACAATCGTATCTTGAAAATTCGCCCGTGCACCGCATCTAGAGAGCTATTGGACCCAAGAGGAACGTCGATGCCGACTGTACGACCCGCCGCCGTCGCGGGACTTTTCTACCCCGACGATCCCGTCGTCCTTGCGCAGACCCTCGACGCGCTGCTTGCCGAGGGGGAGGCGGGCGCGGAGCGCCTGACGCCGAAGGCCGTGATCGTGCCGCACGCAGGCTATGTCTATTCCGGTCCGATTGCCGCTGCAGCCTACGCGCGCCTCGGCCATCTAAAAGGCCGCATCCGCCGCGTAGTCTTGCTCGGCCCGGCGCACCGCGTCTTCGTTCGCGGCCTCGCCTTGCCCGAGACCGAGCGCTTCGTCACGCCGCTCGGCGAGGTGACGATCGACCGCGGGGCCATAGAGCGGCTCGCGGCGCTGCCCCAGGTCAGGCGCAGCGACGCCGCCCACCAGATGGAGCATTCGCTCGAGGTGCAGCTGCCTTTTCTGCAGCGCGTGCTCGGAGACTTCACCCTGGTGCCGCTCGCAGTCGGGCAGGCCAGGCCCGAGGAAGTGGCCGAAGTGCTCGAGTCGCTGTGGGGCGGAGACGAGACGCTGATCGTGATCTCGTCCGACCTGTCACATTTTCTGCCCGCGTCCCTCGCCCGCCAGAGCGATCGCACCGCAGCCGACGCGATCCTCGCGCTCGAGCCGCAATTGAGTCACGAGCAGGCCTGCGGCGCGACGCCGGTCAACGGCCTGCTGCTCGCGGCCAGGCGCCACGACTTGCGGCCGCTCGAACTCGACCTGCGCAATTCGTCGGACACGGCGGGCGACCCGGAGCGGGTCGTCGGCTACGGTGCCTTCGCCTTCGTGAAGGACGACCTGGCGGCGCGGCGGCAAGACGATTCGGCGACGCAGTCCGAGCCCGACAAAGGGCCGACGCTGCTGCAACTCGCCCGCGCCGAGATCGCCGCGCAACTCGGCCAGCCCGCGACACCGCCTCCGGCGCACGCCTGGCTGCGTGAGCCGGGCGCCTGCTTCGTCACCTTGACGCGCCGGGGGGAACTGCGCGGCTGCATCGGCACGCTCGAAGCGCACCGCCCGCTGGCCGTCGACGTGCGCGAAAATGCGGTCGCCGCGGCGTTCCGCGACCCGCGTTTCGGCCCGCTGTCGCGCGCGGAATTCGAGGAAATCCGCGTCGAGGTCTCGCTGCTGTCGCCGACCGAAGCGCTTGCGGTCGCGAGCGAGGAACACGCGCTCGCCGCGTTGCGCCCGGGCGTCGACGGCATCGTCTTCGAATACCGGCATTTCCGCAGCACCTTCCTGCCTCAGGTGTGGGAGCAGTTGCCGGAGCCGGCCGACTTTCTCGCCCAGCTCAAGCGCAAGGCGGGCCTGCCGCCCGATTTCTGGGCCGACGAGGTGCGCCTGTCGCGCTATACCGTCACGAAATGGAAGGAAGGGGGCGCCGATGAGCATTCCTGAGTCCCATACGCCCGCACGCTGGTGGCGCGTGCTCGACGACGGCCGCATCGAGTGCGACCTCTGCCCGCGCTACTGCAAGCTGCACGAGGGGCAGCGTGGCCTATGCTTCGTGCGCAAGATGGAAGGCGGCAGGATGGTCTTGACGACCTATGGCCGCTCGTCGGGATTCTGCGTCGACCCGATCGAGAAGAAGCCACTCAATCACTTCTACCCGGGCAGTTCGGTATTCTCGTTCGGCACGGCCGGCTGCAACCTCGCCTGCAAGTTCTGCCAGAACTGGGACATCTCGAAGTCGCGCGAGACCGACACCATGGTCGACCGCGCGATGCCCGACGAAATCGCCGCAGCGGCCGAGCAGAGCGGCTGCAAGAGCGTCGCCTTCACCTACAATGATCCGGTGATCTTCGCCGAGTACGCGATGGACGTCGCCGACGCCTGCCACGCGCGCGGCGTCAAGACCGTCGCCGTGACGGCCGGCTACATCACCGAGGAACCGCGCCGCGAATTCTTCGCCAAGATGGACGCCGCCAACGTCGATCTCAAGGGATTCAGCGACGACTTCTACGTCAAGCTGACCGGCGCGCGCCTGCAGCCCGTGCTCGATACGCTGACCTATCTCAAGCGCGAGACCGACGTCTGGCTCGAGATCACGACGCTCCTGATCCCGGGCCAGAACGATTCCGACGCCGAGATCGAGGCGTCGAGCGCCTGGATCATGCGCGAGCTGGGGCCCGACGTGCCGCTCCATTTCTCGGCCTTCCACCCCGACTGGAAAATGCGCGACGTGCCGCCGACGCCGCCGGCGACGCTGACCCGCGCGCGCGACATCGCCATGAAGGCGGGCCTCCATTACGTCTATACCGGCAACGTCCACGACACGACCGGCGGGACGACCTTCTGTCCGTCGTGCCATGCGGCGCTGATCGTGCGCGACTGGTACCGCATCGACGACTATCGGCTCACCGAAGACGGCCGTTGCACCCAGTGCGGCGAGGCGATCGATCTCTGTGTATTCCATGGCTGCCAGTCCGGCCAGCGTG
>CBJMYK010000032.1:0-10339 GCA_966433795.1 uncultured Thiobacillus sp.
AAGGCGGCATCGCCAACATGAACTACTCGATCTCCAACAACGCCGAGTACGGCGAGTACGTGACCGGCGTCAAGGTGATCAACGAGCAGTCGCGTGCCGCGATGAAGGAATGCCTCGCCAACATCCAGAATGGCGCCTACGCCAAGCGCTTCATTCTCGAAGGGCAGGCCAACTACCCCGAGATGACCGCATGGCGCCGTAACAACGCCGCGCACCAGATCGAGGTCGTCGGCGAGAAGCTGCGCTCGATGATGCCGTGGATCGCTGCCAACAAACTGGTCGATCACTCGAAGAACTGATCGACGCGGCGTCAGGGGTGGGGCGGGGAGGCGGTTCGCCTCGGCGCCTCACCCCTTTTCTTCTTATCACCTGGCCGACCTATGACACATCCCATCATCGCCCGCGAGGGCTGGCTCGTTCTGCTGGCGGCGTTCGCCGCCGCGCTGATCGCTACCTGGCTCATTGGCTGGTGGTCGGTGCCGTTCTGGATCTGGGCCGTGTTCGCCCTGCAGTTCTTCCGCGATCCCGCGCGCGTGCCGCCTGCCGACGCGGACGCCGTGATCTCGCCGGCCGACGGCCGCATCGTCGCGGTCGAGAAGGTGCGCGACCCTCACCTCGAGCGCGACGCGCTCAAAATCAGCGTGTTCATGAACGTGTTCAACGTGCATTCCAACAAGAGTCCGGTCGACGGCGAGATCAAGGGACGCTGGTACACGCCGGGAAGCTTCGTCAACGCCGACCTCGACAAGGCGTCGACCGAAAACGAGCGCAACGCGCTGTGGATTGAGAGCGAACGCGGCGACGTCGTCTCGGTGCAGATCGCCGGCTTGATCGCCCGTCGCATCCTCTGCTACGTCCGTACCGGCGACCGTCTGGCGCGTGGCCAGCGCTACGGCTTCATCCGCTTCGGCTCGCGGGTCGACGTCTATCTTCCGACGACGGCCCGTGCCGACGTCTCGATTGGTCAAAAAGTGACGGGCGGGCGTACCATACTGGCTCGCTGGTAGCGCAGGGGCGAGCCTCTGCGGTCGCGCCTCCCATTGCACACTTCGGTCTCTCGCGGCGACGCCGTCGCGAACTTTGTGTCAACACGTCCTGGGTTCGTCATGCTCGAATACCATCACCGCAAGACTGAATCACGCAACACCCGGATGCGCGACCGCGGCATCTATCTGCTGCCGAATCTCTTTACCACCGGCGCCCTGTTCGCGGGCTTCTACGCCGTTGTGCAGGCGATGAACGGCCGCTTCGAACACGCGGCGGTGGCAATTTTCATCGCCATGGTGCTCGACGGGCTCGACGGCCGGGTCGCCCGTCTGACCCGCACGCAGAGCGCCTTCGGCGCCGAGTACGACAGCCTCTCCGACATGGTGTCCTTCGGGGTCGCGCCGGCGCTCGTGATCTACGAGTTCGCGCTGCAGGGGATGGGCAAGCTCGGCTGGATCGCGGCCTTCGTCTACTGTGCAGGCGCCGCGCTGCGCCTCGCCCGCTTCAACACCCAGCTGGACCTCGTCACCGACAAGCGTTTCTTCCAGGGCCTGCCGAGCCCGTCGGCAGCCGCGCTGGTCGCGGGTTTCGTCTGGGTCATGGTCGAGTACGGCGTCGCCGGCGAGGACGTGCGCTGGCTCGCAGCCTTCATCGCGCTGTTCGGAGGGCTCACGATGGTCAGCAACTTCCGCTACTACAGCGGCAAGGAAATCAACCTGCGCAAAAGCGTGCCCTTCTTCGTCATCCTGCTGATCGTGCTCGCCTTCATCCTGATCTCGACGAGCCCGCCCGAAGTGCTGTTCGGCGTGTTCCTTCTCTACGGCCTGTCGGGCTACGGCTACGCGGTGTGGTTGCTGCTGCAGCGCAGAAAGGCCTCCGCAGCGGGCTTGCAGGGCGATGAAAAATAGATAGAATTTAAGCCATGTCTGGTCCCACCGATCCGTCCTGCCTCGTCTGCCTGTCGAACGTCCTGTTCGGCGGCCTGCTGCTGCGCGTCACGCGCACATACTAAACCCCCTCCCCCTGCAGTATCCCGCGCGCCGCCAGTTGGCCGCAGCATCCCTTATATAATTGCGTCCGCGTGACGCCGACCCACCATGGAGCCTGCCATGAACGACCGTTTGTTTATTTTCGACACGACCTTGCGCGACGGGGAGCAGAGCCCGGGCGCCTCCATGACGAAGGAAGAAAAATTGCGCATCGCGCGCCAGCTCGAAAAGCTCGGCGTCGACGTGATCGAAGCCGGCTTCGCCGCCGCGAGCCCGGGCGACGCCGAGGCGATCCGCACGATCGCCGAGACGATCCAGAATTCGACGATCTGCTCGCTCGCGCGCGCCAACGAGCGCGACATCCATGCCGCCGGCGGCGCGATCAAGCCGGCAAAGTCCGGGCGCATCCACACCTTCATCGCGACCAGCCCGATCCACATGGAAAAGAAGCTGCGCATGCAGCCCGACCAGGTCGTCGAAGCGGCGGTCAAGGCCGTCAAGCTCGCGCGCGAATACACGGACGACGTCGAATTCTCGGCCGAAGACGCAGTGCGCTCCGACATGGATTTCCTCGTGCGGATCTTCGATGAAGTGATCCAGGCCGGCGCGAAGACGATCAACGTGCCCGACACGGTCGGCTACTCGATTCCCGCGCTGTGGGGCGAGCGCATGAAGCAGCTGATCGAGCGCGTGCCGAATTCAGATAGGGTGATCTGGTCGACGCATTGCCACAACGACCTCGGCATGGCGGTCGCCAACTCGCTCGCCGCTGTCATGAACGGCGCGCGCCAGGTCGAGTGCACGATCAATGGCCTCGGCGAGCGCGCCGGCAACGCCTCGCTGGAAGAGATCGTGATGGCCGTGCGCACGCGCCGCGACGTGTTCGGCTGCGATACCCGCATCGACGCGACGCAGATCGTTCCGTCGTCGAAACTCGTCTCGACCATCACCGGATATCCCGTGCAGCCCAACAAGGCGATCGTCGGCGCCAACGCATTCGCCCACGAGTCGGGCATTCACCAGGACGGCGTCTTGAAGCACCGCGAGACCTACGAGATCATGCGCGCCGAGGACGTCGGCTGGAACGCGAACCGCCTCACGCTCGGCAAGCTCTCCGGCCGCAACGCCTTCAAGACCAAGCTTTCCGAACTCGGCATCGTGCTCGAGAGCGAGGAGGCGCTCAACGCCGCGTTCGCGCGCTTCAAGGACCTCGCCGACAAGAAGCGCGAAATCTTCGACGAGGACCTGCAGGCGCTCGTCTCCGACGAAGGCTACGCGACCGAGGACGAGCGCTTCAAGCTTCTGTCGATGAAGGTGTGTTCGGAGACCGGCGAAGTGCCGCGCGCTCAGCTCGTGTTCACCGACGACGGCGCCGAAAAGCAGGCGAGCGGCGAGGGCTCGGGCCCGGTCGACGCGACCTTCAAGGCGCTCGAATCGGTCGTGCACAGCGGCGCCGACCTCTTGCTCTATTCGGTCAACAACATCACGAGCGGCACCGACGCGCAGGGCGAGGTGACCGTGCGGCTCGCGCAGGACGGCCGCGTCGTCAACGGGCAGGGCGCCGATACCGACATCGTCGTCGCCTCGGCGAAGGCCTATCTGCATGCGCTCAACAAGCTGCACAGCAAGCGCGAGCGCGCGCATCCCCAGGTGTAAGGCGGCTCCGAGAGCTCGATCCCCGGGCGCGTTTCGCTTGATCCGGCTGGTACCCCGGGGTAGTCTCTCGACCATGACCACGCAATGCTTCACGACTTCCACAACCGGCTTCGCCAAACGACTGTGGCGGGGGGCGCGCGCCCCTTGTCGCAGTCCGCTCCTCTTCTAATTTGATTCTTGTTCACGGGGCACTGCGGGTCTGACCGCATTGCATCCTGTTTGCCGACGATCCGCCGTAGCCCTCTCAGGGTCTCGATCATGGCAAATACCTCACACGCTGGGTTCATCAATCAGGACGCCCTGGTCGGCGTGCTCTTCGCACTGCTCGCTGCGATCGGCTTTTCGGCCAAGGCCATTCTGGTCAAGCTCGCCTATCTGGATCGCGTCGACGCGGTGACCTTGCTGGCGTTGCGCATGGCCTTTTCGGTGCCGTTCTTCATCGGCGTCGCGCTGTGGGCCCGCCGCCAGCACGCGGATCCGCTCAGCCCCCACGACCGGGTGCTCGTGCTCGGACTGGGGCTGATCGGCTATTACCTCTCCAGTTTTCTCGATTTCCTCGGGCTGCAATACATCTCGGCCGGGCTGGAGCGACTGATCCTGTTCCTCTATCCGACGATGACGGTCATCCTGTCTGCGCTCGTCTATAAGCGCGCGATCGGCCGGCCGGTCATGGTGGCGATGGGGGTGTGCTACGCGGGAATCGCGCTGGTGTTCTTCCATGACCTGGGCACCATGCAGGGCCGCATCGTGCTCGGGGCGTCGCTCGTATTCGCCAGCACGCTGAGCTACTCGGTCTACCTGGTCGGCGCGGGCCACGCGATCGCGCGGATCGGCGCGGCGCGCTTCACGGCCTATGCGATGATCGTGGCAACCCTTGCGAGCCTGCTTCAGTTCGCGTTCACCCACCCGGCCGAGGCGCTCGCGGTACCGCTGCGGGTGTACGAGCTCGCGCTGGCGATGGCGATTTTCTCGACCGTGCTGCCGGTATTCCTTCTGTCGCACGCGATCCGCCGCATCGGCTCCGGCAGCACTTCCCTGATCGGCTCGATCGGGCCGATCAGCACGATTCTCATGGCGTATGTGTTCCTGCAGGAAGGGCTGTCCTTGCTGCAGATCGCCGGCTCCGCACTGGTGCTCGCGGGCGTGCTCCTCGTGAGTCTGAACAGCCGACGTACACGGGCGTAAAGCGAGTGGCCCCATTGCCGGTGGCCAGGAGGCGTCTTGCGTGGCCTACTGAGGCCGTCGGCTGCGACGAGGACGCGGGCCTCGCCGGCTGCGACCGGCCGCCTTGACACGCGAATTCCCGATCCCTATATTGAACGAATGTTCATTCGATATTGAATCGCCATGGCGCGCACGCCCGCAAAGGTCCCGTCGGGAGAGGTCTACGAGCGCATCGTCGACGCGGCGCTGCGGCTTTTCACCGAGCGCGGCTATTTCAATACAACGGTGCCCGATGTCGCGCGCGCCGCGCAGGTCAGCGTCGGCTCGATCTACCATCATTTCAAGGACAAGGAAGATGTGGCGCGCGCGCTGTATCTCGAGTTGATCGCGCGCATGGAGCGGGCGCTGACCGAGATCGCGGGCGGGCACGCGAGAGCGCATGATCGCTGCCGGGCGGTAGTCGCGATGCTGTTCGAACTCACCGAGTCGGACCGTGACGCCATGGATTTCATGCTCTACGCCAAGCACCGGGATTTCCTGCCGTCGGAACGACCGGTGTGTTCGTCCAAGCCTTTCGAGACCCTGCGCAAATTCGTGCAGGAAGGCATGGCGCGCGGCGAGATTCGCCAGATGGACGTCATGGTCGCGACCTCGTCTCTCTTCGGCGGTGCCATCCGGCTGATTACGGCCCGGCTCGACGGGGTTCTGACCGAGCCGCTTCCGGGAAAGCTGGATGAGGTCTGGGCCTGCGCCCGGCGTGGGATCGCTGCCTAAACATCGGCGGCATTTTTTTTCGTTCATATCGAACGAATGTTCATTCGAAAGGAGATGCAAATGAAATCCATGGCAATCGTGATACGCGAGGACGCGTACGACAAGCTGCTCACCCCTTTAGTCTTCGCCTACCTCGCTTCGGCGGAACAGACCCAGGTCGACATGCTTTTCGTCAACTGGGCGGTCAAGGCGCTCACCGCGGAGGGTGCCGCGGGTCTTCGCATGGACGGGCGACACGCTGCGGACGAGCAGCGGGTGCGTGACGCCGTCGCCAAGGCCGGGCTGCCCAACGATGTTTATGAGATCCTCAAGGCGCTGAAGGCGACCGGCTGCGTGAACCTGTATGCGTGCAGCCTCGCCGGCGCAATTTTCGGCGTCGACGAGGGCAATCTGATTCCCGAGGCCGAGGGCATCGTCGGCGCGTCGTGGTTCCTCAACGAGAAGGCCGCCAAGGCCGACCACTGTCAGTACTTCTGAGGAGCCGGACATGCGCGAATTTACCGTCACCTCAACGCTCGACACCTCCGGAAAATGTTGCCCCATGCCGATCGTCGAGACGGGCAGGGCGATCAAAGCCCTGGCCGCAGGCGAGATCCTCGAAATCATCGCCACCGACAAGGGAACGCAGAAGGACATCCCGTCCTGGTGCGAGCGCACCGGCCAGACCCTGTTGTCGATGACCGAAGAAAACGGCGTTTTCCATTACCATGTCAGAAAAGACCGCTGAGCCCCACGAGCTGTGCGTCGGCTGCGTGTATTTCCCGCCCAATCTCCCGCGGCGCTGCTATGCCGAGGAAGATTGGAACATGTTGCAGCAGCGCAGCTGTTCGTTCGAGCATCTTCCAGGCGACGCCGGCTGCGCCGCGTCGCGCAAGACCTCCTGCAGCCTCGTGGATCTCAACGCGCTTGAAACACCGGCCCGCGGCGACGCGTAAGGGCGCGCCGCGGGCGGCGGCCGGTGAGGTCCCGACAATGCCTGCAATCCTTTGACCATCCCTCCCGGAGCCCTTTCGATGTACGACACCTTCAAACCCGCCGAGCCCATGGGTCTCATGGACTTCGTCCGCGCCGCCAAATCCTGCGTCCGGGAGATTCCCCCGCGGGCGCTGCTGGACAAACTCAACGCGCGCGAAGACCTGTTGCTGATCGACGTGCGCGAGCACGGCGAATACGAAGCAGGCCACATCAAGGGCGCCCATCTGGTGCCGCGCGGCATCCTCGAAGCCGCCGCGGACCCGGCCTATCCCAAGCACCTTCCCGAACTGGCCGCCGCCCGTGAACGCCAGGTCGTCGTCTACTGCGCGACCAGCGGACGTTCCGCGATGGCCGCGGCCGTGCTGCAGATGATGGGCTTCAAGAACGTGCTGAACATGGAAGGCGGCTACACCCGCTGGGTTTCCGACGGCTTGCCTCAGGAGCATGAGGCGACGTATTGAAGCTATGGGGTGGCGGCGCGCCCGACGCGGCGCCGGCAAGCCCTTACGCCAGCAATTTGCTGTCGGTGATATAGATTCTGTGGCGGTGGATCGCAAGCAGCCCCTCGCGTTCCAGCTGGCCCAGCGTGGTCGTCACCGTTTGCCGGGTGGTGCCGATCATGTCGGCGATTTCCTGATGGGTGAGTTCGATATCCAGAGAAAGGCCGCGTGCTGACGGGGCGCCGCAGCGCGCGCCCAGTTGCAGCACCATTTTCAGGATACGTGTACGAACGTCGTCGCTGATGAGATTGATCACCACGTCTCCGAGCACACGCAGCCGGGACGCCAATACCTGGACGATAAGCAGCGCGGTCTGCGGACGCGCTGCAAGGAAGGCATTGAATTCCTCCTGGCGGATGCACAGCACCTCGCAGGCATCGCAGGCCTGAGCGCTGACCACGCGCCCGCCCCCGCACGCGGCTTCGGCCATCCCGAACAGCTCGCCGGCGAAGCAAAACCACAGGATCGCCTCCTTGCCGACGGTCGACGACTGATAGATCTTGATGCGCCCCCGCAGCAGCAGAAACACATGGTGGCTGGGTTCGCCGGCATTGAATATGAAGTCGCCTTTGGCGAAGAATCTGACCGTGCCCAAGGCGAGCAGGTCGGCGCGGTCACGTTCGGGAACGCGACTCAGCAGATCAACCACGGAGGCCTTTGCACGTGTCATCCGAAATCCTCGATCCAGTACTTAGCCGTCTGACGGCCGCCCTCGCGAATAATTCTGAGCCCCCGGCTCCCGCCTCTCAATTGTCGGCTGGCTGACAGACATCCCCGTTATAGAGGAATCAAATGCGCCCATGAATCGCGGTGATGACGCGATTCGAGTCTGGTGAAACATGGCTGCCGACTCGGTTACTAATGTCCTGGGGGATTGAGCAGTCTGTCCAGGAATCCAGGGTAATCGATGCTCTCGGCGTCCCTCACCGCGTCCAACCTGAAGCATGGGGCGACTTATGAGCGAATCGGTACAAACAGCGAACGGCGTTTTCGCCAACTGGCGCAGCAACATCCGTGAGTCCGGGCGCTCGCCCGGCAAATGCGCCTGCGGTTTCATCGCGGCGTGGGTCGCGTTCGCGTTGATTTTATGGGTGATTCCGACGCCGGAGGGACTGTCGGCGGCAGGCAAGGCAGCGCTCGCCGTGATGGTGTGGGCCTGCATCATGTGGATTACCGAAGCGATACCGGTCGGCATCTCGGGGATGCTGATTCCCATGCTGCTGGTGATGAGCGGGGCGATCGGCAAATTTCCCCAGGCGGCGAGCGGATTCACGACCCCGGTGGTGTTTCTGTGCTTGTCGGCGTTCGTTTTCGCCGCGGTGATGCAGGCCGCAGGGCTCGACCGGCGCATTGCCCTCGGCCTGCTCCACAAGCTCAAGGCGAAAACCGTGAACGGCGTGATCTGGACGCTGTTCGCCGCCAACATGGTGCTGTCGCTGATCATCCCGGCCGCCAATGCGCGCGCCGCGACGCTGTTGCCGGTCGTGAACGGCATCACCCAGATGTTCGGCGACACGCCGCGGGAACGCGCCGGCAAGAAGGCGATCGTGATTCAGACGCTCGTGTACGGGTCGATGATCAGCGGGATGTGCATCATGACCGCGCACCTCCCTAACCTGGTGCTGGTCGGCCTGTTCGAATCGCAGCTGTCGCTGAGTCTGTCCTACTTCGACTGGTTCACGCTGCAGTGGCCTTATCTCGGCATGTTCGTCCTCACGCAGTGGTGGATGCAGCGCTACTTCAAGACCAAGGGCGTGGGCGTTCAGGGCGGCTTCGAGGCAGTGAAGAAGCAACATGCCGAACAGCCCCGGACCAGTCAGGCGGAATGGCTCATCCTCGCGGTATTCGGCGTGATCGCGCTGTTGTGGATGACCGAGCCGTGGCACGGGATCAAGTCGCACAATGCCGCGCTGATGGGCCTTGCGGCACTGTTCATGCCGGGCATGTTCGGCTTCAAATGGAAGGACCTACAGGACCGTACCATCTGGGGAACCTTCCTCTTGCTGGCAGGCGCGCTTTCGCTCTCGGCCGCAATGGGCAGCACCGGCCTCGCACAGTGGTTGTCGGACATCATCCATCCGATGGCCGAGGGGCATCCCTGGTGGATGGTCCTGCTGATCCTGATGGTCGGTACCCACCTGATACGTCTCGGCATGCTGTCCAACGTCGCAGCCATCACGATGCTGGCACCTATCCTGCTGGAACTCGCCCCCAAGCTGGGTTTGCATCCGGTGGCCTTCACCATGCTGGTGTCGGATACCGACACCTTCGCCTACCTGTTGCCGACGCAGATAACCGCCGCGGTGATCGCCTACAGCAGCGGCACGTTCAGCATGGCCGACTACGCCAAGGTCGGCTGGGTGTCGGTGCTGATCGCGATCGCCTACGGCATCGTGATCATGGCGCCCTGGTATGCCTTCATGGGTATCCCCGTGTGGGATCCGACAGCGCCCTGGCCTTTCGGTACCTGAACCCGCCCGGCCGGGTCAAGCTGGCCGCGCAGTTTTCCTTCTATCCCGCTAACGGCAGAAAGACATCATGAAGAAAATGACCCCCGAAGAACTGAAAAACAGGCTCGGCGACTACATCGCTCCGCCCGGCCTGTATGACGTCACCAAGGACATGCCATTCCTCGGAAGCGTCACCTGCAACGTCGAAACCATCGTCGCCGGCTCGTGGCAGGAGATCGTGATCGACTATACGCTCGGCGCGTCCGGCATGGCCGACGGCTCCTGGTTCAAGGCGACCTTCCGCTTTTATTCGGATTGGGCGTTGTTCCAGAATACCGACCCCGCCGGCGCGAACTTCATTTCAGCCGAGTACCACGCCAGCCCGACCTTGCCCGGCCAGAGCCCGGCAACGGTACAGAAGCTCAGTGTGCGCTTCGACCAAAAAGGCCATGAGCGCCCGTTTCAGAAGGCGGTAATCGTCGATACGTTCGACGGTTATCTCAAGGCCGGCGACCACATCGTCATCCGCCTCGGCGACCGTCGGTTCGGCGGCGCGGGAACACGCGTCCAGACTTTCGTCGAGGAAAATTTCAAGATCCGCTGCTATGTCGACCCGCTGGGCACCTCGCGATTCGCTGCGGTGGGCCAGGATCTGGTGATCCAGATCGTGCCCGGCGCGCCGGCGCAATTGCAGTGGGCGGGCTCGCGCGTCGTTCGCGGCGGCGAAAAATTCCCCTTGCGACTGCGTACGGAAGACGAATGGGGCAACACATGTCGCGACCGGCCCGATACGGTCGTGATCACCGCGACCCTGGACGGCCGGCCCGTGTACGAAAAAACCGCG
>CBJMYK010000033.1:0-10169 GCA_966433795.1 uncultured Thiobacillus sp.
CTCGGCAACCTCGTCGGCGGCCTCGCGTTCACCGGCCTCACGCTCTACACGACGCACCTCAGGACCGCGCCCAAGCGCGTGTTGTACCCGGTCAAGGCCGACGCCAAGCGCGCGTTCAACTGAGCGTTCGCGTGTCCGCCGCGATCGGAGGCGAGGCGCTTTGGCCCGAGCGATGACCCGCGAACTCGAGGTGTCGGCCGGCCAGTACTCCGACCGCGGCCGCAAGGAGGTCAACCAGGACTTCCACGGCATCCGCATCCCCGACGCTCCGCTTCTGGGCGCGAAGGGCCTCGCGGTCGCCCTGGCCGACGGCGTCAGCAGCAGCGACGTCGGCCACATCGCCGCGCAAGCGGCGGTCGCCGGTTTTCTCGAGGACTACTTCTGCACCTCGGACGCCTGGTCGGTCAAGACCTCGGCGCAGCGCGTGCTGACCGCGCTCAACGCGTGGCTGCATGCGCAAAGCCAGCGCAGCCCCTACCGTTACGATCGCGACCGCGGCTACGTCTGCACCTTGAGCGCGATGGTCATCAAGTCGGTGACGGCGCACGTCTTCCACGTCGGCGACACGCGGATATACCGCTTGCGCGACGGCGCACTCGAGCAACTGACCAACGACCACAGGCTACGGGTAGCGCAGGACGTCCACTATCTGGGCCGCGCGATGGGAATCAATCCTCAGCTGGAGATCGACTACCACGCGCTCGCCCTCGAAGCGGGCGATATCTTCGTGTTCGCGACCGACGGCGTGTACGAACATGTCGCCGCCGACTTCGTGATCGATGCGATCGCCGCGCGCGGCGACGACCTCGACGGGGCTGCCGAAGCGATCGCCGGCGAGGCCTACGCGCAGGGCAGCGCCGACAACCTGACCGTCCAGCTCCTCAGGATCGATCGGCTCCCGCATGCCGGCGCCGGCGAACTGCAGCGCCAGCTCGCGGAGCGGCCGCTGCCGCCGCTCCTCGACACGCACGCGCGCTTCGACGGCTACACGATCGTGCGCGAGATCCACGGCAGCAGCCGCAGCCACGTCTATCTCGCGGTCGACGACGAAACCGACGCCCGCGTGATCCTGAAGGCGCCGTCGATCGACTTGGCGGACGACCCGGCCTACCTCGAACGCTTTCTGCTCGAAGAGTGGGTCGCGCGCCGCCTCGACAGCGCACACGTGCTCAAGCCTTACCCCCGGACCCGTAAAGCCGGCTACCTGTATGCGGTCATGGAGTTCATCGAAGGCCAGACGCTGGGCCAGTGGATGATCGATCATCCGCGGCCCGACCTCGAGACCGTGCGCGGGATCGTCGAACAGATCGCCCGGGGCCTGCGCGCGTTCCATCGGCTCGAGATGCTGCACCAGGACCTCAGGCCCGACAACGTCATGATCGACCGCACCGGCACGGTGAAGATCATCGACTTCGGGTCGACGCAGGTCGCCGGGATCACCGAAACCGACCCGTCCGTCGGCCCCGGCACCGCGCTCGGCACGCTGCAGTACACGGCGCCCGAGTGCCTGCTCGGAGACTGCGGCACGCGACGCTCGGACATGTTCGCGCTCGGCGTGATCACGTATCAGATGCTGAGCGGACAGCTGCCCTACGGAACGCGGCCCGCGCAATGCAAAACGCGCGGGGACCAGCGCAAACTGCATTACCGCCCGCTGCACGACGGCAGCGGCGCGATTCCGGCGTGGATCGACGATGCGATCCGCAAGGCCGTCCATCCCAACCCGGCGCGGCGCTACGAGGAGTTGTCCGAGTTCGTGTTCGACCTGCGTCACCCGTCGCCTGCGCGGCCCAATCAGCCCCTGATCGAGCGCCACCCACTGGCCTTCTGGCAGGGGCTCTCGCTGCTTCTGGCGCTCGTCGTCGTTGCCCTCGTCGCGGCACAGCATCTAGGCAAGGCGCAGGCTGCCGCGACCGCCTCAACGGTCCCCCGCGACCGCGGATTCGATTCATCCCCCCTCAGCGAAAGGACATCGCGATGACGCGTGAAGAAGTCACCCAGCTCGTTCTAAGCGGCAAGCGCCGCAAGCAACTCAAATGGGTGCAACTTGCCGAGGCGACGGGCCAGAGCAAGGAATGGACCGCCGCCGCGCTCATGGGGCAGATGACGCTGAGCGCCGAGCAGGCCGGCGCGGTCGGCAGCCTGCTCGACCTGCCGGCCGAGGCGGTCGAGATGCTGCAGGTCGTCCCCTACAAGGGTTCGCTGCCGAGCGCCGTGCCGAGCGACCCGCTGATCTATCGTTTTTTCGAACTGATCAACGTCTACGGCACGAGCATCAAGGAATTGATCCACGAGGAGTTCGGCGACGGCATCATGAGCGCGATCGATTTTTCGATGGACATCTCGCGCGAGGCCGACCCCAAGGGCGACCGGGTGCGCATCGTGTTGAGCGGCAAGTTTCTGCCCTACAAGATGTACTGAATCCGGCGCTCGCCGTCCGGCGTGTGGTGCGTGCCCGTTGGTCGGGTCGCGACGGCTCGCACCGGTGGCGCGCGCGCCCGCCTCCCTTTTCCGGTTAGGATGGCGCGCTGGAGCGGTTGTCCGTCGTCCGACCCATGATGCGGGCGCGGGGAACGGCCGGCTTCGAGTCAAGCGACCAACCGAGGGAGGAGCCCCAGCATGGCGTCATCAGACACGCACAACTTCGCCGTATTCTGCGATTTCGAAAACGTCGCGATCGGCCTCAAGGAAGGCAACTACCCCGACTTCAAGATCCGCCCGGTGCTCGAACG
The DNA here is from genome assembly GCA_966433795.1 of uncultured Thiobacillus sp. GTDB lineage: Bacteria > Pseudomonadota > Gammaproteobacteria > Burkholderiales > Thiobacillaceae > Thiobacillus. The sequence goes on from CBJMYK010000033.1 coordinate 2,733, forward strand.
CCTGCTCCTCAAGGGCAGCATCGTCGTGAAGAAGGCTTATTGCGACTGGGACCGCTACAAGGAATACAAGCGCGACATGCACGAAGCCGCGTTCGAGCTGATCGAGATTCCGCACGTGCGCCAGTCGGGCAAGAACTCGGCCGACATCCGCATGGTCGTCGACGCCCTCGACCTCTGCTACACCAAGTCGCATATCGATGCCTTCGTCATCATCAGCGGAGACTCCGACTTCTCGCCGCTCATCTCCAAGCTCAAGGAAAACGGCAAGAGCGTGATCGGCATCGGCGTGCGCGGATCGGCGTCCTCGCTGCTGATCAGCAACTGCGACGAGTTCATCTTCTACGAAGACCTGGTGCAGGCGAAGCCAGCGCCAGGCAAGACTGCGAAGAGGCCACCGAGCGAGAAGGCCCCCGTCCCGCCGCCGGCGGAAAAGGATGTCGCGCCCGCGCCGGTGCCCAAGCCTGCGGCAGCGAGCCGCCGCCGCGCCCGCCCCGCAGTGACCAGGGCCGCCGACGAGGTCGAAACCGTGCTCGCCGCCGAGCCGACGCCGGAAGAAAGAAAAACCCGCGCGATCGAGATCGTCGTCGGCACGCTCGAGCAACTGGTCGCCGAGCGCGGTGGCGAGGGTGCGATTTCGGCGTCGCTGATCAAGAACACGATCAAGCGCATTCAGCCCGGGTTCAGTGAATCGCAGTATGGCTACAGCGCGTTCGGAAAGATCCTCGACGACGCGCACAAGCGCGGCGTACTCGCGGTGGACAAGAAAGAGGGCGGCGCGGTCCTCGTAAGCCTCCCGCCTTCACGAAACGAGCCCTAGGCGCCTCGCCGGAGCACGTCGGGTGCCTGCGGCATGGTGGTCGTGCGTCGCAGCGGGCCGGGGCGGGCGCTAGAGGCCAACGAGTTCGGCATGAACGCCCTGGGCCTGGACCCTGTGCAACACCTCGGCAGAACTGGTGCAGTCGGGGTCGTAGGTGACCGAGAGCAGGTGGGGGTCGATCTTCGAGCAGCAGGCGGTGACGACGCAGGCCTCTTCCCGCACTGCGTCCTCGAGTGCGTGCATTTTTTCCGGGGAAAGCGTTTCGTCCACGTGGACGGTTACATCGACGATATCCATGGCTTGACTCCTACAGGGACAACGGTGAACCAAGGCCAGCGCGGCCGGCCTCGTCATACAAACAGCAGAAAAGCGAATCAGCGCGGCGCGTAGGTCATGCAATCGACCGCCGAGCCTTGGGGCGCGACGGTGATGCTGTCGGCCATGCACTCGAGATCCTGGTTGTGCTCGCACTCCTTGGACTTGCAGGCGCCGACGCCCGCGGTGCGTTGCACGGCCCGGGTATGTTCCGACCCGGCGAAGAACGTGTCGCAGCCCGCGTGCAGGCTGTTGCCCACGGTGATAGCGCGCGCGTGGCAATCCTCGTTGACGTTATAGGCACATTCCGTCGCCAGGCACCTCGCGACGGTCGGCATCTCGATGACGATGTTTTTCATGGGATTCTCCTGAAGACAGCGCCTCGCCTCGGTTGGCGCGGCGGCACGGCGTGCGACGCGGTCATGTCGAGAAACGTTTCGCCTGCCGATCGCGTTTTTTTAGACCCTCTCGCGCGGATTGCAAGGGCCCGTGAAAGCGCCCCCGCGCGACCGCCGCGCAGCCGGCGTTCGAAGCCTTGTTGGCCGGATCGCGCTGGCGGCGGAGTCGTAGCGAGCGGCGGCAGCGGGGGGAAGCTCGACGGGCGCCTGGGCGGGCCTGCGGCAGGAGGAGGATCGAAGGGGGCCGGAAAGGGACGGGGGGATTATTCAGGCAGGCCGCTTCAGGCGGGTGCGCCGCAGCCCGGCTTCTGCGCCCCATCCGCCGCGTCGCCGGACACCCCGGCCGTCAATTGCTCGGTCCACGCCAACGATTGCAGTTCGACGACCGTGATTTCTTCGGGTTTGCACGCGATCTCGTCGGCGTAGCGGGCGATCTCTTCAAAATCGCTGCGCTCCGAAGCTTCGGCGAGCTTCAGGTAGGGCGCGTAGGGCCCGCTACCGTCGAGTAGCGCCTGCACGACGGCCTCTGGCATGGGAAAGCGTTCGAGCAGCTCGGCGAGCGGGGTGCCCATGAGCGGGGCTGCGAGGGAAAACAGGCCGGTGATGAACAATTCGTCCTGGGCGCCGCGGCCGAGCCGCGACTGCCCGAGTAGCTCGCAGATGCGCCCGCGGGTGACGGCCGTGCGTGCGAGCAGGACGTTCGTCGGCGTCGGATGGGCCACGACCAGCAGCAGCGCGAGCCAGCGATAGAGCGTCTTCAACCCGACCAGCGTGAGCGCCTGGCGCACCGTGTGGGTCGGCTGGCGCAGGCCCGAGGCGGCGGAATTGGCATAGCGCAGGAGGCGCAGGGTCAGCGCGGCGTTGCGACGCAAGGGCTCCTCGATCTCGCTCAGGTCCTCGCAGGAGCGGGCCTTGTTCATCAGCTCCAGAACCGCCACTTGGCCGGGCTGTATGCTCTTGTTGGAGAAGTTTTCGGGGCGGGCGAAATAGTAGCCCTGGAAATACTCGATGCCGGCGTCGCGGCAGAGCTCGAACATCTCGCGGCTTTCGACCTTTTCGGCGATGAACTGGCCGCGAAAATTGAGCCGAATATGCTCGATGATCTCGACGGTCTTTTCCGGGTGCTGCTCGAGCACGTCGAGCTTGACGAAGTCGACCATGGGCAACAGCGGCCGGTATTCCTCCAGACACACGAAATCGTCGAGCGCGAAGCGGTAGCCGAGTTGCTTGAGCTCGCGGATGCGGGCGATCAGCACCGACGACATGGGTACGGTCTCGAGGATTTCGTAGACAACGTGATGGGGCGGCAACAGGCAGACGAAGTCGCTCATCAGGGTGGCTTCGTCAAGATTGATGAAGGCGAGCTTGCCTTGCAGCAGCCAGTCTGGCCCGAGACACAGCGTATTGCTTATGACCTCGACGCCGGCCTGAAGCTGGCTCGTGATGTGCGCCGAGACCGAGTTCAGCGACTGCCTGAACAGGAGTTCGTACGCGAACAAGCCATGTTCGGCGTCGACGATCGGTTGCCGCGCGAGAAAGGTTTCCTTACTCAACCGGTGCTCCTCCGGATATTTGTCAGCCGTCCGGGAGGAGCATATCAGGTCGTTTCCGGTTCGCGGCAAGCGATGCCGCCGCCGCGCTTCGCGGCAGCGTAGCCTGGGCGCCGCCACGGCTTTCCCGCCGGAAAGGCTCTGCCGGGCGACGCCGAACGGCCCGGACGGCGTCTCGCCGCTGAACGGGAAGGGTCGCCCTAGAGCCCGAGCACTTCGGCGTGGAAACCCTGCGCCTGCACGGCGTCGAGGACCTTGCCCGAACTGGTGCAGGCGGGATTGTAGGTCACGACCAGCATGTGCGGGTTCTCGTTGAGGCTGCAGGCGCTGATCACGCAGGCGTCGGCGCGCACGACGTCCTCGAGCTCGTGCATCTTCTCGCGGGGTATCGTTTCATCGACGTGGACGATCATGTCAACAATATCCATTGTCCATTCTCCTCGCGCAGGGCCGAATAGAGAAACGCCGACGCGCGGCGGGCGACGCTTTCGATCGAGCCGCGCCGCGTCGAACGCTCGGCTGCGGGCCTTGCGGCCTTGCCGGCGACAAGCCTTGTTTTTAGACCTTCTGCCCGGCGTTTCAAGCTCTGTCGGCGCGCAGCGCGGTCGGCCTAGCCCCGAAGGCGCCGCCGAATCGCAGAAAGTTTCGTGCGCTGAAGGGCAGGCGGCCTAAATTGGGGGCGATGTCGACCGTTATGAGGGACACCTCGCCGCCCTTAGAACGTCCGATGCGTCTCGCTCCCGCCCTCTTCCTCGTCGCCATCACCGCCGGCGCACTGAACTATTTTTCGGCCCGGCCGATCAGCCAGGCCGAGGGGGCGATCGCGCCGGCCGCGCCGGTGCAAGTCGTCCGCACCGATCTGCCTGCGTTTTCGATGGCGGATTACCAGATCGCCCCGGCCGCGGAATTTTCCCTCGAAGCCCGGGTGCTCTCGCTCGAGAAATACAGCAGCGGGCGCGAGGCCGATCTTTCGCCGATCGATCTGGCGCTCGGCTGGGGCCCGATGTCGGACAGTGCAGTGCTGAAGCGGCTGCAGATCAGTCAGGGCAATCGCTATTACTTCTATCGTTGGCCCGCGAACCCGCCGATCACGCCGACCCAGATCGTCGAGCACAGCGCCAACATGCACATGATTCCGGCGACCGACGAGGTCAAGCGCCGTCTCGCCCAGGTGCGCGTCGGTCAGATCGTCGCGCTGCGCGGCTACCTCGTGCGCGTGAAGGCGCCGGACGGGTGGCACTGGAACAGTTCGCTCACGCGCAGCGATTCAGGCGATGGCGCCTGCGAAGTCGTGTGGGTCCAGGATTTCGTGATTCGCTGACGCGATCGTTCCGCGCTGTCGCGCCGCCGGCCCGACCGGAAAAACGCGTGCGGCGTCGGCTCGGCGGCCTGGCATTCCGCGCTCCGACAGGCTAAGACGAGAGCATGTTCTGCGAAGGAGTCCGCCATGCCGACCAACCCCAGTTTTCCCGGCCCCAAGCCACCTGAGTCGAAACCGAACGAGCGGCCCGGCATTGGTATCTTTCAGATGATCGGGCTGGGCCTGATCCTGATGTTTCTGCTGTTCCTGGCGATCGTGATAGTCCGGGGCCTGCTCGAGCCGTGATCCGCGCACGGCTCGCGTCAGGCGCCGGGCTTGGCCTGCCACATTGCGAGCACCGCGCCAGTCGGGTCGGCGATCACGCTCATCCAACCGTAGTCGCCGACCTCCATCACCTCCTGCAGAATTGTGGCCCCCAATTCCCGAGCCCTCCGGGTCGACGCGTCGATGTCGTCGACGCCGACGTAGGCGAGCCAGCGCGCGGGTGCGTTGGCGTCGCGGCTTGCGATCATCCCGCCCCCCGTTCCGTCCCCGACCTCGATCAGCGTGTAACCCGCTTCACCGTCGGGCGCGGGGAGGTCCTGGAGTTTCCAGTCGAACAGCTTGACGTAGAAATCCTTGGCTCGCGCGAGCTGATGGGTTTCAAGTTCGACGTGCACGAATGGATTGGCCATGACCGTCCTCCGGTGCCAGCGATTCACTCTTTATAGCCACTCGAACGCGACGATGCGGTCGCGGGAGCGAGTTTGGCGGCGTTTTCCGCGTAAGCCGTTCAAACGCGCGTGCAGATTTTTCTCATTTTCGCGCGGGGCGGCCTCATACCGGCTTGGCGACCATCAGGTAGAACACGGCGATGAAGGCGAACAGCGCCGGAAATCCGAGCGCGATCCAGATGCGGAAGGCGCGCCAATAGTCGGGCGGCAGGTCTGAGCCGGCTTCGACCGCCCGTCGCGCCGCGTCGCGCATCCTGTACTGCAGGCGCGCGACCGGAAGCCAGCAGCCGACGGCGAGCAGGTACAGCACGGTCGACCCTGCGATCCACGCGCTGCGCAGGGGAATATCCGCCAGGTAGACCAGATAGAAGCCGCTGAGCGGCTGGAACACGACGGTCGTCGCGGTGAAGAGCCAGTCGGCCTTGACGACATAGCGGGTGACGAACGCGACGGTCAGGGGTTGTCGTCTGAGGGTCGCGAAAAAGAGGTAGAACGCCGAGCCGATTCCGGTGCCGAACAGGAGCGTGGACGACAGGATGTGCAGCCACTTTACGAACAGGTATTCCAAGGTCAGTCCCTCTCGAGCGCATGGAGCAGCCAGATCGCGGCGAGCAAGGGCAGATTCTTTAGGATCGGGCCGTAGGGGTGGGCCCAGAACTCTGGCAGGTGGAGCGAGATGATCACGGTGTAGAAGACGATGAGCGCGATTTGTGCGCGCCACAGCAGCCGTCTCCGCCGCAGTACGAGGGTGCCGAGACCGAGGGCGAAATCCAGCCCGGCTGCGCCGTAAAGCATCGAAAGGCCCCATCCGGCCGGCACACCGACGCGGCGCAGCAATTCGAGGCTGTCGGCCACGGGGTAGACCCACAGCGAGACGAATCCGGTGACGAGCCACATGAGCGCGACCGACCCGCGCAGCAGCGGCAGCAGATAGGCCAGCAGTGCCGCGGTCCGTTCCGCCTGCGCCTGCTCCGGCCGAATGAACGCGCGGGGCGCCCGGGGCGTACGTCCGAGCACGCGTGTGAACGGGGCGGCGTCGGCGGTGTTGCCGCGCTCCAGCATTGCCAGGCTGTCGGGGTCGGCAAGGCTGCCTGGTAGACGCGCGGCGAGCGCTACTGCGGCTTTTGCCAGGGGCTTCGGAATCGCTAGGAAGCGTGGCGCGCCGAGCTCCATTCCGCGGCGCAACACGGCGAGATAGTCGCGTAGCGAGAGCGCCTCGGGTCCCACTGCGGCGAGCCGGCCCGGCCGCGGCGGGGCGGCCAGCAGGTTTCGCACCGCGTCGGTCAGGTCGTCGATAAACACCGGCTGGATTCGCTGCCTACCATCGCCCGGCAGGGGGATCAGCGGCAGCGCCGCCCATTTCTGCAACATCTTCGCGCTCGCGCCGCCGGGACCGTAGACCAGCGAGGGCTGCACTACGGTCGCCGCGATCGGCAGCGCCAGCAGAACCTCGTCGGCGTGTTTCTTGCTGAGGTGATAGCGTGTCGTCGCCTCGTCGTCGGCGCCCAGCGCCGAGATCTGGATCGCGCGCGCGACCCCCGCGCGGGCGGCCGCCCGGAACAGCGCGATCGGCGCGCGCTCGTGCAAGGCCTCGAAGCTTTGCGCGGCCGTCTCGCGGAAGATACCGACCGCGTTGATGACCGCGTCGACGCCCTCGAGATGCCCAAGCCACGCTTCGGGCGTGTGGTCGCGGCTGAAGTCGGCCTGCACCCATTGCACGTTCGATGCCGCCGCGGGCGGGGCGCCGCGGCACACCGCACGCACCGTATGTCCCCCCGCGACGAGCGCCGCGAGCAGGTGCCGGCCGAGAAAGCCGGTGGCGCCGGTCAGCAGGATCAACATGGCATGGGGGGAGGGCTATGCATGGCTTACCCGCTAAGGAGGAGGTTCCAATGGAAGTTCAGCGCTCATCGCAGCAAAAGACAAGGAGTTTCAGCCGCGGTCTCGTCTCGGGCTCGGTCGCCGCAATCACCTCGGGCCTGGCCATCGCACTTTTCAGCAAAAAGGATTCCAGGACCGCCTACAGCGCGCAGAACGCGGTCAGTCATTGGCTGTGGGGCGAGGAGGCCACGCATCGGCATGACCTGAGCGTGCGCCATACGCTCGTCGGCTACGGCATCCACCATGCCTCGGCGGTGTTCTGGGGCGTGATCTACGAGCACCTCATGCGTTCGAAGCCCTTGCCGCCGACGGCCGAGTTGCTGCGCGCCACGGCCTTCGCCGGCGTCGCCAATTTCGTCGACTACCGCCTGACGCCTCCTCGCTTCAAGCCCGGCTTCGAGCGGCATCTGTCCAGAAAGTCACTCGCGCTCGTATACGGCGC
>CBJMYK010000034.1:0-9821 GCA_966433795.1 uncultured Thiobacillus sp.
TCGATCCCGCTTACCGGATGGGATCGACGAAGGGGAAGATGTCGGTCGCGCCAAGAGCGTCCGTGATGATGAAGATGACGAAGATCAGCACGATGACCCCAAGCGCGTCGCCCCCCGCCGGCAGCGTTTCGATACGCTGATTGAGTTGCGCGACCTCGGCGTTGGTAAGCCGGGCGACGCGCGCCTTGGCATCCTGCACGTCGACGCCGAGCGCCGACAGCTGGCGTTGCAGGTCCTGCCGATCGAGCAGGGTCGTGAGCTTGACGCGGTCGAGACGTCCCTGTTCGGCTGCGAGGACTTGCGGCGTACTGACCATCGCCGCCCGGGCCGGCGCGAACTGCCCGCCGACGAGGCAGGCCGCAAGCAACAGCGGAACCGATTTTTTGGAGAAATGAGAACAGCGCATAGAACCTCCTCGCGTAAACGGCCGTCTCACTGTTGCTGGCCAATTCTCGCCTGGTGAGCGTGAGCCGGGTGCCCTGAAAATCGCAGTGACGTACAGCTTTGACGCTAGCATACCGTCGAGGTATCGACTTCAAATTCAGAAAACGCTCACAGCGACTCGAGGCCACGGCTGACATGACACCCCCGGCTCCGGCCGTTCAAGGGGGGCGCCCAAAAGGGCGGACGTTCGGAACTGCGGCGACGCTCACATGTTGCCAGGCGACTAGGAGTGAAACATGAAAATACGCGCGATTCGGCAGGTCGTTCCTGCCTCGGAAGTGACCGAAGGCGCAGGGGTCACGGTGCACCGCAGCATCGGGACGACGTCATTGCGTAACCTCGACCCCTTCCTGATGCTCGACCACTTCGGCAGCGACGACCCGGATGAATACATAGCGGGCTTCCCCGAACACCCGCACCGCGGTTTCATCACCTTCACCTACATGCTCGACGGTCACATGGAGCACCGCGACAGCATGGGGAACCGCGGCGATTTGCAGGCCGGCGGCGTGCAGTGGATGAAAGCGGCAAGCGGCGTGATCCACTCCGAAATGCCGCAGCAGAAAGGCGGGTTGATGCGCGGGTTCCAGTTGTGGATCAACCTGCCCGCGAGCGAAAAAATGTCCGACCCGCAATACCAGGAATTCTCCGCGGCAGCGATCCCCGAAGTGGCGCTGGACGGCGGGCGCGTGCGTGTGCTCGCGGGTGAGTTCGGCAAAGCGCACGGGGTGGTCGAAGACCCGGCGACGGACGTGCTCTACCTCGACGTCGCCTTGGATCCCGGCGCGAACTTTCGTCATTTGCTGAACGACCAACGCAATGCCTTCATGTACGTCTTCGAGGGCGCTGCACGAGTCGGAACCGAAACATTGAAGACGCATCAGCTTGCGGTCCTCGGTGCCGGCGATGCCGTCGAAATCGTGGCGGCGGAGGCGGGCGCGCGCCTGATCCTGGTCGCAGGCCGACCACTCGGTGAGCCCGTGGTGCAACACGGCCCCTTCGTCATGAGCACCCGCGAGGAAATCGAGCAGGCATTCAGCGATTTTCGTGCCGGCCGTCTGGTGCGGACCAAGGCAGCGATGACCGGACGCTGAAGGCTTCACCGAGGCGCGGCGGATCGGGCGGGAAGGGGGCGCGGTGGCGACGTTTCTCGCAGACGCGCTCGTGGTCGTCCACTTGCTGTTCGTCGTCTTCGTCGTGTTCGGCGGCTTCCTGCTGGCGCGCCGGCCGATGCTCGTCTGGCTACACCTTCCCGCGGCCGTCTGGGGCGCGTATATCGAGTTTTCCGGCGGGATCTGCCCGCTCACTCCGCTCGAAAACCATCTGCGCGTGCTCGGCGGCGGCAGTGCGTACGGCGGCGATTTTGTCGAGCATTACCTGCTGCCGGTTCTCTATCCGGATTTTCTGGACGCGTCGCTGCAAATAGTCCTGGGCAGTCTGGTCGTCGCCGTCAATCTCGTCGCTTACGCGTTGGCGTGGTCGGCATGGCGGGAAAAACGCTAGTCAGCGGAGCCGATTCATTCCCGCATGGTTCTCCTCGATGCGGTCGAGGCCCTCATCGGCCAGCGACAGCGGATCCTCGAGCGGTTCCAGATGCGTCGTGATGTGAACCTGGCTGACCGCGCGGCGGATTTCGGACTCGATCCGCTCCGACCAGTCATGGGCGTGCTGCACCGTCCACGCGCCCGGCACCAACAGATGCACGCTGACGAAGGCCCGGGTGCCCGCCTGGCGGGTGCGGAGCGCGTGAAAATCCATTCCCTGCTTGCGATAGTCGGCGAGGATGTTCTCGACCGCGCGCAGTTCCGCATCGGGGATCGAGGCGTCCATGAGCCCGGCGGCCGAGCGCTGCAGCAATCGCCATCCCGTCCAGACGATATTCAATGCCACCAGCAGTGCGATGACGGGGTCGAGCCAAAGCCAGCCGGTCAGCCAGACGAGTGCGACGCCGGCGATTACGCCCGCCGAGGTCCAGACGTCGGTCAGGAGATGGTGCGCGTCCGCTTCGAGCGTGACCGATTTGTATTTCCGGCCGACGCCCATGAGGATGCGTGAGGTGACCAGATTGATGATCGACGCGATGACCGACACCGCCAGGCCGATGCCCACCGTTTCGAGCGGCTGCGGGTTCAGCAGGCGTTCGACCGCGGCATAGGCAATGCTCGCGGCTGCCACGAGAATCAGAAACCCCTCGAACGCGCTGGAGAAGTATTCGGCCTTGCCGTGTCCGTGCGCGTGGTCGTCGTCGGCGGGCTGGGCCGCGAGCGAGAGCATCGCCAGCGCCATCATCGCGCCTGCCAGATTGACGAAGGACTCGAGTGCGTCCGAGAGCAGTCCGACCGAGCCGGTGAGCCACCAGGCCCAGCCCTTCAGCACGATCGTCGCGAGGGCCGCGGCGATGGAAAGCCAAGCGTAGCGTTTGAGGGTGGCGGGCAACATTCGGCGGTGCACGAGTAGGGTCGTCCGGATTGTATCGCGGACGCTGCCGGCGCCGATATTCAGCGAGACATCCCCTGGCCGAACTAATAAAATGCCGGGCATGAAAATCCTGCCCGTTCTGCTGCTCAGCCTGCCGCTCGCTGTCGATGCGGCCTGGGTCGACTTCGAAGGCGAGTTCGAAGAAGAAAAACCCTGGGTCGAGGTCGCTGCGAAACTGCCGCCGTATCCGAAAGCCGAGCACCTGATCCCGTTCGACGTCTCTGCGGCGACGCGCAACCGGTTTCTTGTCGACGCCGAATCGATCAGCGTCGGGACCGACGGGGTCGTGCGTTACACAGTCGTCGTCGAAGCCGCGGGCGGGGCGAAGAACGTTTCCTACGAGGGCCTGCGCTGCGCGTCCGGCGAACGCCGACTCTACGCCTACGGCCATTCCGACGGCACCTGGTCGAAGGCGCGCAACGCAGGCTGGGAGCCGGTCAAGTTCCGTTCGCTGCTGTCCTATCAAAAGGCCTTGTTCGAGGACCACTTCTGTCCTGACGGGATCAGCGTGCGCGATGTCAAACAAGCGGTGCAGAGCCTGCGCCGGGCAGCCCGGTGAGCGCGTCGGTCGTTCGCCACGCGGGGCGCATCGTCGTCAAAGTCGGTTCCAGCCTGGTCACCGCTGAAGGACGCGGCCTCGATCATGCCGCGCTGTCGCGCTGGGCGGAGCAGATCGCCGCGCTGACCGAGCAGGGCAAGGAAGTGGTGCTGGTGTCGTCGGGTGCGATCGCCGAGGGCATCGCGCGCCTCGGCTGGAAAAAGCGCCCGAAGGCGGTCAACGAATTGCAGGCCGCGGCCGCGGTCGGGCAAATGGGCTTGGTGCAGGCCTACGAGTCCATTTTTCGCACCCACAGGCTGCACGCGGCTCAGGTGCTGCTGACCCACGAAGATCTGGCGGACCGCACGCGCTATCTCAACGCACGTTCGACGCTACGCACGCTGCTCGAACTGCGTGTCGTGCCGATCATCAACGAGAACGACACCGTCGCGACCGACGAGATCCGGCTCGGCGACAACGACACCCTGGGTGCGCTCGTGACCAATCTGATCGAGGCCGACTGCCTCGTCATACTGACCGACCAGCCGGGACTCTATACGGCCGATCCGCGCAAGACGCCGGATGCGACCCTCGTCATGGAAGCGCACGCCGGCGACCCGGAACTCGAGCGCATGGCCGGCGGGGCCGGCAGCAGCGTCGGGACCGGTGGCATGCTGACCAAGATTCTCGCCGCCAAGCGAGCGGCGCGAAGCGGAGCCCACACCGTGATCTGTAGCGGCCGAGAGCCGCGCGTGCTGTTGCGGCTTGCGGAAGGCGAGGCCATCGGCAGTCAGCTGATTGCACGCCAGGCGCCGCTCGCCGCGCGCCGCCAGTGGCTCGCAGATCATCTGCAACTGCGTGGCGGCCTCGTGCTGGACGACGGCGCGGTGCGTGCTCTGCAGGAAGACGGCAAGAGCCTGCTGCCGGTCGGTGTCAAGGGCGTGACCGGTGAATTCGAACGCGGCGAGGTCGTCGCCGTCGTCGACGTCACCGGGCGTGAAATCGCTCGCGGCCTGAGCAATTACAGCGCCGGGGAGGCCCGCCGCATCGCCGGTAAACCCAGCACCGCGATCGAAGCGGAACTCGGCTATATGGACGAGCCCGAACTGATTCACCGCGACAACCTGGTCGTTTTGACGTGACGACGGTCCTCGACTTGATGCGGCACGGCGAGCCCATCGGCGGCCGCAAGTACCGGGGCCAGGTCGACGACGCGCTGTCGGAACGCGGCTGGGAACAGATGCGCGCCGCGGTAGGTGACGCGGCGCCGTGGACGCGCGTCGTGTCCTCGCCGCTGCTGCGGTGTCGCGCGTTTGCCGAGATCCTTGCCGCGCGGCACGGCCTGCCTCTGGCGCTCGATGAGCGTTTAAAGGAAGTGGGATTCGGGGAGTGGGAGGGCAAGTCGGCTGCGGAGATCGAGCACGCGGCACCCGGCACCTTGGCGCGCTTCAAGGCGGATCCGCTGAATGCGCGCCCGGCGGGCGCGGAAGCGCTGCCCGCCTTTCACACCCGGGTGGCGGCGGCGCTTGACGAGATCGTTGCGCGGTACGCCGGCGAGCATCTGCTCGTTGTGGGCCACGCAGGCGTGATGCGCATGGCGCTCGCCTGGGCATTGGATATCCCGCTGCAGCAGGCGTATCGAATCGAGGTGGCGACTGCCTCGTTCACGCGTCTGCGCTGCGAGGGGAGTCAGGCTACGCTGGTTTTTCACGGCAACCCACGCGTCTGGGCGTGACGCGATCGATCGCCGTGTGGGTGGGTCTGCTGCTGGTCTGGCCGGCTCAGGCCGAGCTCATCCGCGTGGTCGACGACGCCGGACGCACGCCCGATCTTGCCCGACCGCCGCAACGCATCGTTTCGTTGGCGCCGCACCTGACGGAACTGTTATTCGCGGTCGGAGCCGGCGCGCAAGTCGTCGGCGTCGACAGTGCAAGCGACTATCCCGCGCGGGCGCGAAGCTTGCCACGCGTAGGCGATTATGGCCGCATCAATTTCGAGCGCATCCTCGCGCTCAAGCCCGATCTGGTGCTCGGCTGGACAGGGGGAAATCGACCGGCCGACCTCCACGCCCTGAAGGAAATGGGCCTGCCGCTCCTGCAGACCCGGGCGGCCCGGCTCGACGACGTCGAACGTCTGTTGCGGCTGGTGGGACAGGCGAGTGGGCATTCCGAGCAGGGCGCACGCGCGGCGCAACAGTTCGCGCAGCGCCTCGCCGCCATCGAGCGGCGATATGCGCGGGGTCGGGGCGTGCCGGTGTTCTATCAAGTTTGGGACCGCCCTCTGATGACGGTCGGGGGAAAGCACTGGATCAGTGAGGCGCTGGCCCTGTGCGGGGCGCGCAATATCTTTGCCGATCTGAGCGCGCTCTCGCCCGTGGTGTCGCGCGAAGCGGTGTTGCGGCGTGCGCCCGAAGTGATCGTCAGCGGCGACGACCTCCCGGGCATACAGGCACAGTGGTTGCGCTATTCGGAACTGCCGGCCGTGAAAACGCGCGCTTTTCTGCGCATAGAAGCCGACCGGCTGCATCGGCTGACGCCGCGTCTCATCGACGGGGTCGCTGCCCTGTGCGTGGGCCTCGCACCTTACGTCCGCTGACGCGCGTCGACCGATTTGCGGTTGGGGCAGTTTTCCTTGATGCAGTCGGCGTAGATCTGCAGCGAGTGATCGTGGATCGCGAAGCCGCGTTCCTTGGCGATACGCTGTTGCCGCTTCTCGATTTCGGTATCGACGAATTCTTCGACCTTGCCGCATTGCAGGCAGACCAGATGGTCGTGGTGGTCGCCCTGGTTCAGTTCGAATACGGCCTTGTCGCTATCGAAATGATGGCGCATCAAGAGGCCGGCCTGCTCGAATTGCGTCAGTACGCGATAGACCGTGGCCAGTCCGATGTCCTGGCCTTCGTCGGAGAGCAGGCGGTAGATTTCTTCCGCACTCATATGGCGCTTGTTGCTCTGCTCGAACAGGTCGAGAATTTTCAAGCGCGGCAGGGTGGCCTTCAAGCCGATGCTCTTGAGGTCGGATGGATTGCTCAAACGAGGCTCCAGAACGGGAACGCGAATACGTTATGATACGTTTTTTGTCCCCCCGCCTAAACCCTTCAGGCTTCTCGGTTATGCGTCATCTCCTGATCTCCGTTCTGCTCGCGGCACTGGTCGCCGGCTGTTCGAGCGTAAAGCTCGGCCCGCACCGCATCGATGTTCAGCAGGGCAACGCACTCGATCAGGAGAACGTCGCGCGCCTCAAGCCCGGCTTGAACCGCTCGCAGGTTCGCTTCCTGCTCGGCACGCCCCTGGTCGTCGATCCGTTCCGCGGCAACCGCTGGGACTATGTGTACGTGTTCTACAAGGCGGGCAAACTCGCCGAGCAGAAGCGGATCACCTTGTTCTTCGAGGATGACACGTTGGCTCGGATCGAGGGCGACGTGCCGCAGGAGGTCGCTGACGCGCAGACGCGGCAGGCGGCGACCGCCTCTGCACCGCTTGCTGCGCCGGCCGCAGCAGGCGTGATCGCCTCCGAAGCGCGAGCCCTGGCGCCTGCTGCAGAGCCTATCCCTGAGGCGACTCCAGACCCAGCCGCCGAGGCCACTCCAGAGACCGCGCCGGCATCTGCTGCCGCACCCGCACCCGCACCCGCGGCTCCAGCGGCTTCTTATGCACCTGCACCTGCGCCTGTACCCGCGTCCGAAGAGGCAGTGCCCGAGACGAGCGTCGTGGCGGCCCTGCCGAGCCCCAAGAACGCGCCGGCCTACGTCGAGCCCCGCGTTTCCGCGGAGACCGGTCTGCGCAGCGACACCGACGTAGCGAAGATCCAGCCCGACGTCCTTCCACCTTTTCCCGGGACGGAGCCGGCGGCGGGGAACGACACGGCCTTGTTGAAGACGCTGACAGAATGGGCCGAAGCCTGGTCGCGGCGCGACGCCGAGGCGTATTTCGCGGCCTACGACGAGCGTTTCCTTCCCGCGGACGGCGCCACCCATGAGGCGTGGCGGCGGCGCAAGCTGCAGGCGTTCGATGCGACGAAAAGCCTCGAGGTCAAGATCGATTCTCCTGTGGTCGAACGCACTGAAGAGGGCACGGCCACGGTGACCTTCAAGCAATATTTTCGCTCCGACTCGTACCGCGACGCTGTGCTCAAGCAATTGCTCATGGTCGAGCGCGACGGCCGCTGGCTGATCGTCGAGGAGAAAGTTCTGACGACGCTGCGCGGTGCCCGGCCGTGAGCGTGCGCGTTGCCGTAGCGGGCGTATCCGGCCGAATGGGACGCGCCTTGCTTGAAGCCGTGGCCGCGGACGCCGATTGTGCGCTGCACGCGGCGATCGACCGCCCAGGCAGCGCATTCGCCGGGAATGACGCGGGGGCAGCCTGGGGCGCGCCGACGGGCGTCAAGGTGACCGATCGGGCGGACGGCGTGCTGAGTGGCGCGCATGCGCTGATCGACTTCACACGCCCGGAAGCGACGTTCGGCTACCTCGATGTCTGCGTCCGCGCAGGCGTACCGCTCGTGATCGGCACGACAGGGTTCGACGAGGCAGGCAAGGCGCGGATCGCGGCCGCAGCCGAGCAGATTCCCGTGGTCTTCGCACCCAACATGAGCGTCGGCGTCAACCTGTTGATGAAGCTCGCCGAACTGGCGGCACAGGTGCTGCGGGAAGGCTACGATATCGAGATCATCGAGGCGCATCATCGCCACAAGATCGATGCCCCCTCGGGTACCGCTTTGGGGCTCGGTCAGGCCGTTGCGCGCGCCAGCGGCCGCGATCTCGGAGCATGCGCGGTCTATGGACGTGAAGGCGTGACGGGTGAGCGGGACCCTGCCACGATCGGCTTTGCCACGGTTCGCGGAGGCGACATCGTCGGCGACCACACCCTGCTGTTCGCCGGCGTCGGCGAGCGTGTCGAACTCACCCACAAGGCGAGCAGCCGCGCGACCTTCGCCCAGGGCGCGCTGCGCGCGGCGAAATGGGTGCAGGGTCGCGCGCCGAGGCTTTACGACATGCGCGACGTTCTCGGCCTGAACTAGTCAATCGTCTGAAACAGGAAAACAGCATGAATGCCGTCAAGGTTTACAGTACGGGCACGTGTCCGATTTGCGTCAAGGCCAAGGCTTTCCTCGACAAGCGCGGAATCGGCTACGACGAGGTGCGTATCGACCTCGACCGGGATGCGATGAAGGAGTTCGCCGTCGTCACCAACGGCGCACGCACCGTGCCGCAGATCGTCGTCGACGGCACCTGCATCGGCGGATTTACCGAGTTGACCGAACTCGACATGGACGGCGGGCTCGACCATCTCCACCCCGCCTCGCCGGGCACGAAGGGCGGCTGATCGGGGACGCCGACATTGAAGCCGAGGGCTCGATCGGCTACAATCTCGTGATTCAAGTTCAGGCGGGTTCGCGCAAGCGGCTCGCCTGAATTTTGTCACCTGCGCCACGCTCATTCGTCTTGCGGAGTCTTCCTTGTCACGTGCCCAGCCCGCCATCCTTGTTCTAGCTGACGGTTCGGTGTTTCGCGGCCGGTCCATCGGCGCCGACGGCATCACAACCGGCGAGGTGGTCTTCAATACCGCGCTTACCGGATACCAGGAAATTCTCACGGATCCCTCCTATTCGCGGCAGATCGTGACGCTGACCTATCCGCATATCGGCAACACCGGGGTCAACCCCGAGGATGTCGAGGCCGACCGCATCCATGCCGCCGGTCTGGTGGTGCGCGACCTGCCGCGCCGGCACTCGAATTTCCGCTCCAAGCAGTCGCTGACCGATTACCTGGCGAGCCAGGGCATCGTCGGGATCGCCGATATCGACACCCGCCGGCTGACGCGCATCCTGCGCGAGAAGGGCGCGCAAAGCGGCTGCGTCATGGCTGGGGGCGTCGACGAGGCCAAAGCGCTCGAAGCGGCGCGGGCTTTCCCGGGCCTCGCAGGCATGGATTTGGCCAAAGTGGTCAGTGCACCGGCAAGATACGAGTGGAACGAGACCGAGTGGAAGCTTGGCCGGGGCTACGGCCGTCTGACCGAGCCGCGTTTCCATGTCGTAGGTTTCGATTACGGGGTCAAGCGCAATATTCTGCGCATGCTGGCCGAACGGGGATGCCGCGTCACGGTGTTGCCCGCGACCGCCACGGCGGCAGAAGCGCTCGCCTTGAAGCCCGACGGCATTTTCCTGTCCAACGGCCCCGGTGATCCCGAGCCCTGCGACTACGCGATCAAGGCGATCGGCGAGTTGGTCGCGGCGAAGATTCCGACCTTCGGCATCTGTCTCGGGCACCAGTTACTCGCGCTCGCCTCGGGTGCGAAGACCGTGAAGATGAAGTTCGGCCATCACGGTGCCAATCATCCGGTGAAGGACCTCGACAGCGGGC
>CBJMYK010000035.1:0-9769 GCA_966433795.1 uncultured Thiobacillus sp.
CTGATCGCCGACGAACCCACCACGGCGCTCGACGTGACGATCCAAGCGCAGGTGCTCGAGTTGCTGCGCGGTCTGCGCGCCGAGCGCGGCATGGGTATGCTGCTGATCACGCACGACCTCGGCGTCGTGGCGGAAAATGCCGACCGCGTGGGGGTGATGTACGCTGGCGAATTGCTCGAAGAGGGCACGCGCGAGGCGTTTTTCGCCGCGCCCCAGCATCCATACAGCCGCATGCTGTTCGAGGCGCTGCCGCGGCCCGGTGACCGCGGGCGGCTACAGACGATCCCGGGCCAGGTTCCAAAGCTCGATACCCGGATGCCGGGCTGCCGTTTTGCCCCGCGCTGTCCCAGCGCGATCGCGCGTTGCCGCGACGAGGCCCCGGACTGGCAGGAGCGCGATGGTCAGCGTGTGCGCTGTCACCTGGCCGGGCAATTGCCGCAGCCGGTGGCGCCCGCTGTCGTATTACCTTCGAGTCCAGGGCGCGATGCGGCGCCCCTGCTACAGGTCGAGGGTCTGAAAGTCTATTTTCCGATCCGCCGCGGTCTGATCCAACGCACGGTCGGCCACGTTCGCGCGGTCGACGATGTCTCGCTTTCCATTCATGCGGGTCGAACGCTCGCTCTGGTCGGCGAATCCGGGTGCGGCAAGACGACGGCAGGGAAGGCGCTCCTGCGCCTGATCGAGCCGACCGGGGGGCGCATCCTGCTCGGCGGAGAAGCGATCACCGCGAACAATGTCTCGACCCTGCGTCGCCAGGCACAGATGGTGTTCCAGGACCCATACGGTTCCCTGAATCCGCGCATGCGCGTCGAGGAAATCGTGCTGGAGGGCATGGACGCCTTGCGTGTCGGCGCGCCCCACGCAAGGCGCACCGCAGTCGCAGAACTGCTGCGGGAAGTGGGCTTGCCCGCCGACGCGGGGGGCCGCTATCCGCACGCGTTCTCGGGCGGGCAGCGCCAGCGTATCGCAATCGCGCGCGCACTCGCTGTCTCGCCGCGCTTACTGGTTTGTGACGAGCCGACCAGCGCGCTCGATGTCTCGGTGCAGGCGCAGATCCTCAATCTGCTCAAGGACCTGCAGGAAAGCCTCGGCCTCGCCTACCTTTTCATCACCCATAACCTTGCCGTCGTGGAGTATCTCGCGCACGAGGTCTCCGTCATGTATCTCGGCCGTATCGTCGAACACGGCCCGAGCGGCGAGGTGTTGCGTGCGCCGCGTCATCCCTATACCCAGGCGCTCGTGAGCGCCATTCCACGGATTGATGGTGAAAACGGAAAGCCGACGCTACGCGTGGCGGGCGACCAGCCGTCCCCGCTTACCCCGCCGAGTGGCTGCCACTTCCACCCGCGCTGTCCCCATGCCGGCGAGCTCTGTCACCGGGACTATCCCGAACAAACGCCTCTCGGCCACGGTCGCTGGGTGCGTTGCCACTGGGTCGCCGGCAAGCTCGCAAGCAATTCGCCCGAAGGAGTCGTTCTTGAACGCTAGACACCGCCGCAATTTCTGGCTCGGCAACGGCGTTCTCGCCGTCGCGATGCTGATGATGTTTTTCATGGGACCTTTGTCCGACGCCTTGGGGATCTGGGCGGCGGTGATATGGATGGTGCTGGCGGCATCGGGCGTCGCGCTCATCATGTCGGACAAGACCGACGAGCCGCCGGCACCTGAATAGCGTCAGCCGAGAGGCGTTGCGCGCGTCTAACGGTGCTGCGAGTGTCTTCGAAAGGGGGGCGGAACTAAGGCAGAAGCGGCCGCCCAGGGCGGGCAGCGGGAACGGCGTGGAGACGTCGATTCAAGGCCTTACCTCACCACGCTGATATCGAAGCGCCGGGCCACGGTCAGGAGCGCGTCCCCCCGACTGGCGGCATAGTTCGAGGGCAAAGCCGCATCGTGCCCGCTCGTCTTGTGCAGGCCTGTCGGGGGCGACGCCGTCGCGGCCTCGCGTGGCAAGGATGGGGGCGGCGTCAGACGCAAGATCTGCCCCGGTCTGAGGCTTCCGTCGAACGCCGGATTGGCTTCCGCGAGTTGCCGGACGCTCAAGCCATAGCGCCGCGCCACGCCATAGAACGTCTCCCCGCGCTTAACTTCGTGCTCGCTCGGGAGAGCGCCTCGAGGATTCGAATCCGTCGTCGCGACACGCGGGTCGCGGCGTTTGACAGGGACCAGCACGGTTTGCGCGCGCACCAGCCTGCCGCGTTTCAGGTGGAACTGGTTGTGCTCCTCGAGGCGCGCCAGCGTGACGTTGAAGCGGCGCGCAATCGCTTCCGGCCGCTCGCCTTTTCGCGCGGCGTAAGGTTGCCAACTGTCCCAGTCGCCCGCATCCAGGTTGCGCTGGAAGCGGTCGGCCTTGTCGACCGGCACCAGTAGGTTGACCGGCGTGTCGGAGCGGATCAACTTGCGCGGAAACGCAGCGTTGAGCGCGATGAATTCATCGCTGCTCATGTCGGCGAGACGCGCGGCCGAATGGAGATCCATGCTGGCGCGCACCGTCACCTGGTTGAAGTAAGGCTCGTTGGGCAGCCCGTTTATCGTCATGCCGTACTGCTCTGGAGCGCGAACCAGATTGCGAATCGCGAGCAGCTTGGGGACGTAATGGCGCGTCTCGTTCGGCAGCGAGAGGCTCGCGTAGTCCGTCGGGAGGCCTTGCTGGACGTTCTTCTGGATCGCGCGCGCGATGCAACCCTCGCCACAGTTGTAGGCCGCGAGCGCGAGTTGCCAGTCGCCGAAGTCAAGATAGAGCTTGCCGAGGTAGTCCAACGCGGCCTGGGTGGCGGCAGTGAAATCACGGCGTCCGTCGTACCAGTTGTCCTGCTTGAGCCCGTACAAGCGCCCGGTGGAGGGTATGAACTGCCAGATCCCCGATGCCGCCGAGGGCGAGATCGCGGTGGGGTTGAATGCGCTCTCGATCATGGGCAGCAGCGCGATTTCCATCGGCATGCCGCGCCGCTCGACTTCTTCGACGATGTAGAAAAGGTAGCGTCGCGACCGTTCGACAACACGGCGCACGTGATCCGGCCGGGCGGCATACCACGCTTCGTGAATGCCTATCAGCGGGTTGTGGGTGGCGGAGTCATCGATCCGGAAGCCGTCGCGTATGCGCTGCCAGACGTCGCTCGCGCCTGCTTGGCTGTCTGTCGTGGCCTCGGATGCGGGAAGGTCGCTGTCGCCGCGGCTCCATTCGAGTGACTGGATCGCGGGCTCAGGCTCTGAGGCCACGGCGTGATGGCTTGCCCAGAACATCAGCGCAGCGAACCCGAGTCGACCAAGCGGGGTACGCGCTGCACCGATACCGGTGAATTTGATTCCGGGCACGTCGGTCCCCCGTACTCAACGAGGCTCCATCCTAAGGGGCGAGCCCCTGGCCGTCAACCGTCCCAGCGATCCTTGGCGGCCCGGATCGCGCCGAACACCTCGGATGGGCTCGGATTCGAGCGGCGCAGCGCCCCGGTTGCGAAGGCCCTCATGTCAGGGTCGTGGAAGCGCAGGAAGGGATTGGTCGCCCTTTCGAGCGCGAGGGTCGAGGGCAGCGTCGGCCGGTTCTGCGCGCGCAACGCCCGGTCGACGCGTTCGCGCTCGAGCAGCGCGGGGTTTTCGCCGTCGATCGTTTTGGCAAAGTCGATGTTGCTGAGGGTATATTCGTGTGCGCAGCAGACCCGGGTCGCCGGCGGCAGCGCACTGAGCGCGTCGAGGCTCGCTGCCATCGTCGCCGCATCGCCTTCAAACAACTTGCCGCACCCGCAGCCGAAGATCGTGTCGCCGCAGAACAGGCAGCCGCCGCCAACATAGCTCACGTGATCCAGCGTGTGACCGGGGGTGGCCACGACGTCGAACTCGATGCCCAGTTCGGGAACCGCGACCGAGTCGCCGTTGCGCACGACCTGACTGACGGCCGGGATACGCGGATTGTCCGGCGCGTAGATGGCACAGTTATAGCGTTGACGCAGCCAGGTGTTGCCGCCAGTATGGTCGCGGTGGTGGTGGGTGATGAGGACCGCGGCGAGGGCGAGCCCCCGCGCATCGAGGTAGGCGGAAAGAACCGCGGGGTCGCCGGGGTCGATCGCCAGCGCGCGAACGGCGTCGTGCCACACCCAGATGTAGTTGTCTTCGAACGCGGGCAGGGGGATGAGCGTCAACATGAAAGTCGGCCAAAGACAGGAGGAAGGGCTATGTTATCCAAGCTGAACGCCGGATGGTTCGAAACGCCTTTGGGCCAGCACCTGCTCTTCCGCGAGCAGCGCTACTTCGACGATGCGGTCTCGGACGTGTTCGGATTCAACGCCGTGCAGGTGGGCCTGCCGCACATCGATTTCCTGCGCAACAGCCGCATTCCGCTGCGCGTCACCTGCGCGGTCGAGGCGCCGAGCCAGGTGCGCGCCGACCCGATGTTCCTGCCGTTCGAGAGTCAGTCGCTCGATTTGCTGCTGTTGCCGCATGTCCTCGAATTCAGCGCGAACCCGCACCAAGTATTGCGCGAAGCCGAACGCGTTCTACGCCCGGAAGGCCGTCTCGTTCTTGCCGGCTTCAACCCGCGCAGCCTGTGGGGGCTGGCGCGCGTGACACAGGGCGGCGAGCGCGGCTATCCGTGGAACGGCAACTTTCTTAACATCTCGCGCGTGAAGGACTGGATGGTCTTGTTGGGACTCGAGGTGGCGGGCGGCAGCATGTGCTGCTATCGTCCACCGATCAACCGCGAAAACTGGCTGCGCCGGCTGCGCTTCATGGAGCCCGCCGGCGACCGCTGGTGGGCGATGGGCGGCGGGGTCTATTTCCTGCAGGCGGTAAAACGCGTGGTCGGAATGAACATCATCCAGCCGCAGTGGTCAACGCCGGTGACTCAACGCCTACTCTCGCCCGCGGCAAAAGTAATCAATCTCAAACACTACCGGATACATCGTGATCGCTGACACCATTTATATATACAGCGACGGGGCATGCAAGGGCAATCCCGGTGCAGGGGGCTGGGGGGCACTTCTCGTGGCCGGCAGCCACCGCAAGGAAATCAGCGGCGGCGAGCCCAACACGACCAATAATCGAATGGAAATGACCGCGGTCATCCGTGCGCTTGAGCTCCTCAAGCGCCCCTCCACCGTCGAAGTGCACACCGATTCGCAGTACGTGCAGAAAGGCGTCAGCGAATGGCTGCCGGCGTGGAAGCGGCGTAACTGGCGCACCGCCGACGGCAAGCCCGTGAAGAACCAGGATCTGTGGCAGCAACTCGATGCGCTCTGCCAGCAGCACCAGATAGTGTGGAAATGGGTTCGCGGCCACGCCGGCCATCCCGAAAACGAGCGTGCCGACGTGCTGGCGAACCAGGGTGTATCGCAGGTTCAGCGATACTGATCGAAAAATATGCGGCAGATCATTCTCGATACGGAAACCACCGGTCTGGACCCGGCCCAGGGCCATCGCATCATCGAACTGGCCGCGGTGGAAATGGTCAACCGCCGGCTCACCGGCAACCATCTCCACCGCTACGTCAATCCCGACCGGGACATCGACGCCGGTGCCATGCAGGTGCATGGCATCACGCCTGAGTTCCTTCAGGACAAGCCGCGCTTCGGCGACATCGCGCGGGAGTTCGTCGACTTCATCGACGGCGCCGAACTCATCATTCACAACGCGCCGTTTGACGTCGGCTTCCTCAACATGGAACTGCGCCTGCTCGGGATGCCTCTCCTGGCCACATGCTGCAGGGGCGTCACCGACACCTTGGCGATGGCCAAGGCGCTGCATCCCGGGCAGCGCAACAACCTCGACGCGCTGTGTAAACGCTACGCCGTCGACAATACCGCGCGCACGCTGCACGGCGCCCTGCTCGACTGCGAACTGCTCGCGGCGGTGTACCTGGCCCTGACCCGTGGCCAGGAAAGCCTGTCGATCGGTCTGGAGACGCCGGGCGCGGACACGACGCGCAATGCGGGGCGGGTCCGGCCGGCACCCGTCTTGTTGCCAGCAGGCGCCGAGGAACTAGCGGCCCACGCCACGCTGCTTGCAGCGATCGCAAAGGAGAGCAAAGGCGCATGCCTGTGGGGCGCGGAGAGCCCTTGACGCGTGCGTGGGCCTGCCGGGCGCGGGCGATGCTTTGCCGTATCCTGCACGCCTGCCTGGCCTGCGCCTGGCTCGCGCTGCTTTCGGCGCCCGCTGCCGCGGCGCGGGTCGTCGTCGTCTTAAGCGACGACTCTGCGCCGTATCAGGAGGTCTACCAGGTTATCCGGGGCTATCTCGACCTCAGCCGCCACGAAGCCGACAGGGTCTACGCCGAGAGTCTCGACACGTCGGCGCTCAGCGACGCGCGGCTGGTCGTCACGGTCGGGGTTCGCGCGGCAGAATCGATCGCCACGCAGCCCGTCCGACACCCGATACTGGCCGTCTTGGTGCCGCGCGCCTGGTATCTCGAAAGCGGTCGCGCGGAATTGAATGCGGGCGGGAAACGCGCCGTATCGGCCATCTATCTCGACCAGCCTTTCAAACGCCAGGCCCAGTTGATCCGCCTGGCCTTCCCAGAGGTGACGCGCGTCGGCGTGCTACTGAGTACGAGTCAGCGCAAGGTGCTGGGCGAACTCGCCGACGCGCTGCGGGAACAGGGGGTCGGCCTGGTGTACGGCCTGCTGAGCGGCGACGAGCGCCAGATCATGTCGCTGGAGGCGGTCTTGTCCGAGGCGGAGTTGCTGCTCGCGATCCCCGACGCGCAGGTCTTCAACCGCAATACGGCACAGAGCCTGCTTCTGACGTCTTATCGCTACCGGGATCCGGTGCTGGGCTATTCGCGCTCGCTGACACGCGCCGGCGCATTGATGTCTCTGCACTCGAGCCCGACTCAGATCGGCCGTCAAGCCGCGGAGTGGGTCAATCGCGCGATCGGAATCACGCCTGCGCAGTTGCCCGACTCGGCTTATCCTGCGTATTTCAGTGTTTCGATCAATCGCCAAGTCGCCCGTTCGCTTGGCTTGGTCCTGCCACAGGAAAACGAGTTGGAAAAGCGTCTGGGAGAGGAAATCTAATGGCACCCGCACTCGGGATACGGGGGCGCGTGATCGGCCTGACGGTCGTGCCGGTGGCGATCATCGGATTTCTGCTGCTGTTCCAACTGATCAGCGGAAAAATCGACGACCTCGACCAGTCCTTGCGTACCCGAGCCGTGGCCATCGCGCGCCAGCTCGCGCCCGCGGCCGAATACGGCGTCGCGTCGGGCAACATCGAGGTGCTGCAGACCCTGCTCGAGAAAGCGGCGATCGAGCCGGACGTCCGGGGCGTCGCGGTATTCGCCGACAATGGCCAATGGCTGGCACAGGTCGGCCTCGGGAACTGGATCGACCCGGCCCGGCGCCACCTCGCCAAGGACCATATCCAACAGATCGAGTACCGCGACCGCCTCGTCTACTATGCGCCGATTACGCGCACCGAGGTCGCGGTCGACGACTTCAATCCGGTCGGCGAGCGGGCCACCGCGGCGGCCGGGCAGACACGCTTGCTCGGCTGGGTGGGGCTCGAGGTGTCGCGCAGCGCGACGGTCAAGAGCCAGCGCGACGCGATCGTGCGCAGCCTGCTGATACTGCTGGCGGGCCTGGGGGTCAGCTTCTACCTCGCCTGGCGCATCGGGCGGCAGATCACGCGGCCGATTCTGGCGCTCACCCACACCGTGAGCCGGATCGGCGAGGGACACCTCGACGAGCGGGTCGCTCAGAGCGGCCAGGCCGAACTCGGCGTGTTGCAGCGTGGCGTCAACCACATGGCGGCCCACCTGCAGGCGATGCAAGGCCAGATGCAGGCGAAGATCGACCAGGCCACTGCGCGTCTGGTCTATCAGGCAAGTCACGATGCACTGACCGGACTGATCAACCGGCGCGAATTCGAGCAGCGGCTCGAGCGTTCGCGGATGTCAGCGCTGGAGCAGGGCCGGGAGCACGCGCTGTGCTACATGGATCTGGACCAGTTCAAGGTCATCAACGACTCCTGCGGCCACGCGGCCGGGGACGAACTGCTGCGCCAGCTCGCCTTGATGCTCAAGGGAAAATTGCGGGAACGCGACACGCTGGCGCGCCTCGGCGGCGACGAATTCGCCCTGTTGCTGGAAAATTGCAGCATCGACGACGCGCTGGAAGTCGCAGACGCTTTCCGTTCGGAGGTGCAGCGCTTCCGCTTCAAATGGGGCGACCGCATCTTTGCGGTGGGCATGAGCGTCGGCATGGTGGCGATCAACGCCGACAGCGGCACGGCGGCGGGCCTGATGTCGGCCGCCGACGCCGCCTGCTACGTCGCCAAGGACCGGGGGCGCAATCAAATCCACCTCTACGAGAGCCGTGACTCCGACCTCGTCCGGCATCGCGGCGAGATGCAGTGGGTCACGCGTATCCAGCGTGCGCTCGAGGAAAATCGCTTGAGTCTGTCATGGCAGGAGATCCGCCGCACCAGCGAGACGCCGCAGCCGGATGGTCGGCACGTCGAATTGTTGTTGCGGATGGTGGACGACGACGGCGGAGAGATCCTGCCGATGGCCTTCATTCCGGCGGCGGAGCGTTATTCCATCATGCCCGCGCTCGACGCCTGGGTCGTCGAAGAGACGCTGCGCCTGTGCCAACGCTACCTCAAGTCGCCGAGCAGGGAGCACTGCCTTTTCGCAGTCAACCTGTCAGGCGCCTCACTGAAGGATCCCGCCTTCCGCAAGACGCTCCTGGCGCAGTTGCAGCAGAATCCTGACCTCGGCCCGCATCTGTGCTTCGAAATCACCGAAACCGCGGCGATCGGCAATCTCGGCGTCGTCAACGGCTTCATCGACGCGATGCGCGGCTTCGGCTGCAGCTTCGCGCTCGACGATTTCGGCAGTGGCCTGTCCTCGTTCACCTACCTCAAAAACCTGCGCGTGGACTATCTCAAGATCGATGGGGCGTTCGTGCGCGACATCGCGACCAACGCGATCGACCGTTCGATGGTCGAAGCGATACACCGCATCGGTCACCAGATGGGCCTGCAAACAGTCGCCGAATACGTGGAATCTGAGGAGATCCTCAGCCTATTGCGCGAGATCGGGGTCGATTACGCGCAAGGCAGCGCCGTGCGGCGGCCCGAGCCCATCGATACCTTGTGCGAGAGGGACTGAGGCGGATCGCTTCGGTCAGCCGCCGACGCTGAACCCGGCGTCGACCACGGCCTTGGCCATCGCCGCGCGGTCGACCTTGGCGGCGTCGTAGACGACGCGGGCCTGGCCGGGCGTCAGCGTCACTTCGACGCTTTCGACCCCGGGCAAGGCCGAGAGCACCTTGTGTACGCTGTTGACGCAGCCGCCGCAGGTCATTCCGCTCACGGGCAAGACTAATTCGTTCATGCTGGTTCCTCGGTTCGTTGCGGGAACGATTTTATTCCAGCAACAAAAGAAAAGCCCGCGGTGGTCGCGGGCTCCGGGGGCGCACAAGCGCCACTATTTCTTGCGCGGGCGCTTGCGCAGGGTTTCCTTGGTGTGGTCGATCAGGCGATCGGCGACGACTTCGGCATCGACCGAGAAAGTGCCGTTGGCGAGCGCGGCCTTGACCGACTCGACCTTGCCGGCGTCGGTCACGTCGACCGACGCGAGCTGCGATTCGAGCGAGCGGATGCGGCTGCTCGATTCGGTGAGGGTGAGCGAGTCGCCGCTGCCAGCCGGGGTCGACGGGGTCTTGCCCGCACCCTTACCTTTGGCGGACGAAACCTTGGCGGCGGCGGGAGGGGTGATGCGCTTGTCGATTTTCACGGGGAATCCTGGTCGCTGTTGTACGATCTTCTGACTGCATTTGTG